>NZ_JBPXRO010000004.1:0-289467 GCF_051842875.1 Neobacillus sp. C211 | reverse complement strand
ACTATCACATGATAGTTCCTCACTTAATTTTTTTTCTTCCTTATTTCAAAATGTGATTACAAAGCGGTACTAGCTTTGATTCCTCGATGCCTTCAAGCACAAGACGGGCAGTCTTCTCAGCACCAGCCTCCTGGAAATGAGTGTTATCTTGAACTCCATCTGGATAGTTAACATTCTCTCCGGCATCAAGCCAAAGGAAAATATTCTTCGTTTCTTCTGGTCCAACCTTCTCGAACAATGCCTTGCTTTTGGCAGTAAGGTCAATGACAGGTACATTTTCTTCCATTCCAAGTTCCTTCATGGCAGCAGGATACTCCCCGTGAGTATCACGTGCACTTCCATCTTCAGAAAAATGCCGGCGTTCCACAGGTGTCACTAGAACAGGAATGGCTTGTTTAGCGCGTGCACCGTCAATATATTGTTTTAAATAGCTTTTATAGGTTGAATAGGGCTCAGTATATCGAGTTGGATCCTCTTTTTTTTTATCATTATGACCAAATTGAATAAACAGATAATCCCCCTTCTCCATCTGATCTAAGATTGATTTGAGTCTCCCTTCATCAATAAAACTTTTTGTACTCCTGCCAGATGAGGCCTCATTTTTTACGGCAATCTTATCATCGAAAAACCGATTTAAAACCTGTCCCCAGCCTGCCCTGGGTGCTAACGATATGGAATAATCAGAAACAGTCGAATCTCCGGCCAGATAAACGGTAATTATGTGTTTGTGTGTGTTTTCGTTATTTGTAGCTCTAGCAAAGAAATTTCCAAAAATTAAGACGGGAACTACTAGAAACAAGAATACCCATAGCATTTTTTCCTTAAGCTTTTGCCTCATGATGTTCCTCCCAAATGCTAACTACTTTAATATTAATAATATTAGTTAGATCATACTTAATGAGCGAAAAGACCTCTTATCATTCTTCCTTCTTAATAAATTTTTTATTTAATTTTTCTTGTTTCTAAAACTTATAGCAAGGACAAAAAGGTCGTCAATAGGGGAATTGGCGTCATAAGATATGAAAAAAGATTGGGTTCGGTCGTCAATAGAAGTTATTGACAATCGAACCCAATCTATTTCAATTTGATACTATTTCTAAAATAATCATAATCGGTTTTAATGAAATGAAAGGCTGTTGCATTACCACCGTGATCTGGGTGAGTTATTTTTAATAATTTTTTATATCTGGTTAAAACTTCTTTATCGCTCGCCATTTTTGAAAGACCTAATTTTTGACGATAATCATTCGTGTTAGGTGAAGAAGGGGGAACGTCATTTGTCTTATCAGTACTTCTTTTGTTTCCTTTAAAAAGTTCTTCTTTTAATTTTAACAATTCATTAGTTAAATCAATATTTTCTTTAAGTAATTTCTTGGTTTCCTTTTGTAATTCACTTTTCTCATTCTTTAGGTTGGCAATTTCTTTATTTAAAATATCTCTTTGCTTAATTAAATTGGTTACAGACGTCTTATGTAGATGTTCAATCCCTTTTATATGTTCATCCTGTGCTTTTATTCTTATTTTCAATTGGTGGACGACCTTTTCTTGATCTGACGGACTAATTATTAATTGCTTTGAATCAATTTCATTTTGCTGGTTATTTGTTTTCCGATTTCCAGTCCCCACGGTTTGAATCTTACCTTCACGCAGCAAGCGACGAACAATTTGAAATGCGATGCTATCGGTTACACCTGCATCCTTTAACATGTTAAAAACTTGATCTGAATTCTCAATTATGTATCCTGAATCCCGTTGTCCTGTTCCCTCGTAGTTAATCTTTCTTTCACGGAGCCACCGTCTAACCGTTTGAATACTAGTATCTTCTGTGACTCCTGCTTCCATTAACAAATCAAAAGCTTGATCCGTGTTCACGATCTTCCTTCTTTCCTTGCATTTATTATTTATACTATAGGAGTAAATATATAAAGTGAATGGATAAAAAAGACTATAATAGAAGTCCACTAGAGAATAGAATTTGAGTGAGCAAGGACACTTTCAGTACCAATTTCCTAGTTGTTTTTTGGAGATGTTTATTCTAATAAAAGGACGTAATTGATTCATACAAACAGCCATTCGTAGCAATGAGACCGTTCAAATAATTAAACGGTCTTCATTCTATTTTTCGTTATCAGTTGTTAAATCCCAGGAAATAGGAGTTTCCATAATCCTCTTTACTTCTTTACAATCATTTGTTTTTCCAAGCGCCCACATAAGCTTAGAAACAATAGCTTCGGTGTTCATATCACCTGATAGTGTGACATTATATTGTGCTGCCTTCCTTCCAACCTCATAGAGATAAAGGTCTTCCCCTTCCTCTAAGCATTGAGTAGTAATGATAACGGTTATACCAGCCTCAGTTAATTCTTTAATCTTAGGTAATAAGTTACGGTCCTCAAATGGAAGTCCCCCATTACCAAAACTTTCAATAATGACGCCTCGATAGCAAGTTTTCACAAAGTCAAATACTTCAGGCTTCGTCCCTGGAAACAATTTTAAAACAAATACATCAGGAGAAATACATGTATCTACACTTAATTCTTGATGCATCTTCTCCGGTTTGAAATAGTAATTAACATTGTCCCCAGTTATATATGCAACATAAGGATGGTTAATACTTTCAAAAGCGTCATAACTTTTCGTTCTAATTTTGACTGCACGGGTTCCAATTATAACTCGTCCATCAAAGACAACAAAAACCCCACCAATATCTTCACAAGCAAATCGAATCGAATCAGCAACATTTTTTACGGCATCGGTTCGACTAAAGCTAATTGGAACTTGGGATCCAGTTACCACAACAGGTTTTTGTAACCCCTGCAGCATATAGGATAATCCTGAGGAAGTATAAGCTAGTGTATCAGTGCCATGAGTAATGACAAATCCATCATACATAGTGTAATTATCGGCTATTGCATTTGCCATCATAACCCAATGTTCTGGTTGCATATTTGTACTATCTCTATTCATAAGAATTTTGCACGTTACCTCTATAGATTCAGATACATTCAGGCAATATCGGAGTAATTCATCAGGAGACATTCCAGGAACTAGACCTTCATTGCCCTCCACCGATGCGATTGTTCCCCCTGTTGCAAGTAATAATATTTTTTTCATCCTTATCCCCCGCTTTACTTTTATTTCTGCCCGTACGCGTTTTGCGAATGAATATAACTGATTATAAAGCTATTATGATAATAAAATCAATCATTGTTTTCATATCGCGTATATATTTCTTTTTAATCGATTTTTTCTATGATATAATCAAGCAAACAAACATGGGGGAAGGGAACGAGAGTGTTAAAACGATTAGTAAACCTTAGAAAACTTAAAAAGTGGTCAATGCAGGAAACAGCCGATCAGCTGGGCATTGCCAAAAGTACCTATGCAGGCTATGAATCAGGGTATAGAGAGCCTTCTTTACATGCTTTATCTCAAATGGCCGAACTATTTGATACATCAGTTGATTTTCTCTTAAATCGGGTCGACGAAGAAAAAATACAGGTTGAATTAAACAGCATTTTACAGTCGGGTAACAGTTTAATTTATCTCGATGATATACCATTAACTGAAGAGGAACTTTGTGATTTTATTGCATTTGCCAGGACAAAACGTCAAGTCAAACAAACAATGGTTTAAACATCTTCTAAATATAACAATATGACAAACTATTAATGGTCGCGGTTAACTATATAATTTAATAAATGCTTCAGAAAAGTGATATTGCGTGGCATCTCTTGCAACGCTTCCATCGCTAGACAGTACTGTTCCCACATCTCTTTTCTAGCACCATCCTGACCTAGGATTGACACAAAAGTAGAGCTGTTGTTTTCAGCATCTTTGCCAATCGGTTTTCCGAGTAAGATCTGATCTCCTTCCACATCAAGCAAGTCATCTTTTATCTGAAACGCAATACCAGCATGTTGGGCGAATTTTTTCAAAGCATCCATTTCGTACTCCTTTGCATGAGCAAGGATTGCAGGCATGATCAGGGAAGCTTCAAATGCTATTCCGGTTTTATAAAAACACATCAAATTCAATTGTTCCAGTGTCAATTGTTTCCCTTTAGAATCCAAATCCATCGCCTGTCCCTTACACATAACCGCTGTCATTTGAGCTGAGTATTGGATCAAGTTAAGCACCGCTTTCGAATCGAATTGGTCAAGAGAGGCTTGTTCCTCAATAGCCTTTTGGGTAAGAAACAGTCCAGTTAATTCTGCGATGGCAATGTTATAAACCGAGTGTAGCGCTGGACGGCCCCGACGGGTTAAAGAATTATCCTGTGATGGCAAATCATCGAAGATTAAGGATGCGGTATGCATATATTCCAATGATTTCAGTAGTGGCACGATTGCAGATTGATTAAGTCCAAATTCGTTAACGCCCATGACCCAGGTCATTATTGGTCTCAATCGCTTCCCGTCACCTTCCAGACTGTAATTGGCAGCATCAATTATTTGCTCAACTTCTTCGATTTTAGGGATTTTTAAGATGTGGTTGATCTCCTTACGAACAGTTTCAACAATGTCTAAAAACCCTTCCCGCTCTTTCCGTTCATTTTTCAGAGTGGTAATCATATGGTCACGAAGTAGTTTATCAAAGAAATCGACATCATCAGCTTTCCGAACCATATTTTGAATCACACGATTAAATTTTGGATTTCCTGAAAAAAATAGTTTCATAACTTCGTTGTATTTTTCAGTTCCC
This sequence comes from Neobacillus sp. C211, assembly GCF_051842875.1. Taxonomy (NCBI): domain Bacteria; kingdom Bacillati; phylum Bacillota; class Bacilli; order Caryophanales; family Bacillaceae; genus Neobacillus; species Neobacillus sp. C211. The sequence continues at coordinate 284,763 of NZ_JBPXRO010000004.1, read as the reverse complement.
ATTCGTTCTTTAAATCGCTTCAGGCCGTTTATTGCACGATCGAGAATCACCTCACAGGCCTTGCTATCTGAGTGATACACCTTATGGATCAAATTGGAGATGACCGTCCAGTATAATTCAAAGGGATTGATAAGATCGATTCGCTTATCATGATATTTCAGATAATAGGTATAGGGGGTTACCCTGCCCTCCTTCAAGTCTTCATACATATCTGCAAAATCATCCGCAAGCTGGTTGTATATGCCATAAAAGAATGTTCGGGTGTCAAAGCCTTCATCCTCCGGAGCACTAATAACTGAGCGGACAATCAATCGGGAAGAAGAGGATTTTAAAATGACCGGAATGTATAACTCTTCATTCGTATAATTTGCGTTGGATAGATCCTTTACACGGTCCACTTCCTGTGAATTGAAAAACACATAGGCCTGCTCGAAAAATTTTTTGCTGGTGTCTGGACGCAAATGAGATTTAATATACTCAAAGGCATCGCGGAGTTCTGAATGAATAAATCGGATCAGGTTTACGTTATTCCCCGTCCACTCACCCAATTCCGGCACAGTTCCTGTGATAAGGGTGGTACGAATTAAATCGGAATATTGTTTTTCCTCATTGGCAGATAAGACTTTGGCATCGAGAAGATCGTCAATAAATGGATAGGTCAAACCATAGCAATAGCCTAGCCTAATAGCATCATCAAGTTTCTGCCTTCTTTCTTCAGGCGATACCTCATCGCCCAACTCTTCCACCTCATGCATAATTACCCCAGCAATAATTTTAATGAGCTTTCGCTGAGCATTCTCAGCATCCATTCCCATTGGAATATTGGATGATACAGTCTTTAATTTGTTTAGTAACCAGATCATCGTGGACTCGATGCCTTCCTTCTGGGCGATTCGATACAACCCGGCCATGCTAAACGTCTCAGTTTTGACTCCGCTGTTTGTAGCAAAAGACTGTGTCAGGTTATTTTTTAAACTGTTAACTACACGCCGTATCCTGGTCTGTGTCTCAGCTGAGTCCAAGGCTTTGCCTAGGTCCCGCATGAAAATATAGGAAATACTGCGATCCAAGTAATTATCAAGTTTGCCGGTGTAATCGAGCCATTGGATATATTTGTTATACCCTTGAGTATTAGGTTTTCCTTTTCCACGTGAAAAAAAGGATAGGATTGAATGATGATGAATATGGTTGTGTTTCCAAGATTGAATATCTTTTGTTAGGACAGGAACAAAAGTCTTTTGCATGACCTGTTTATTAAGTGATTTAAAATAATGTGCAGCCTTCTGCTCAGCTAGCTGATAACATGCATCGGCATTTTTTATTAACTCCTCATCCATACTGTACATTACCTCTTCTTAAGGTTGTCTTATATATGTTTTGCAATATAATTCAAACCGAGATGATAAATCCAAGCGTTTTTCTTTAAAAACTATCAAAATATATTTATTTATAATCATAAAATAACATCTTTAGACTCAAAAAGTATAATATTTCCTTTCATATTATAATTCCGCGCATAGTAAATAATACCTTCATTAATCTTTTCTTTTTTAACTTGGCTGTTGATGTCCGCTCCAGGCGCTTCGCTTTCCGCTCCAATCAACTTGGCTATAAAAATCAACAATGACCTTTAACACAGCCATTTTAATTAATAAAAAAACACCTCAAATATAGAGGTGCTTTAAGCAATTTAACCTATTTTAAAGTTGTAGCCACTGTACTTTCAGGTGATGTTACCTTGTCATAAAAATCCACGAATTGATCGCGGTCAGCGCTATCACGGTAAGCCATGGCAACACGTGGATGTTCATTAAGAACACCTGAAATCATATAAGGAATGATATAGCCCCACTCCCACTTTTCACGCATTTCGAGCATGTGCTTCTCAATGACTCCAAGAACCGGCTTAATCTCATAGCTTGATTTTTGGATGTAGCTAACAAGAAGTTCTGTGTTACAGTTACCTGCTGCCCGACCCATGCCATATACAGACGAATCGAGATATGTAACCCCATTTCGCATCGCAGTTAATGTATTGGCAAAAGCTAACTGCATATTGTTATGTGTGTGAATTCCAAGCTGTTTGTTAGGGATCAACGCTTTGAACTTTTTCACTTGGTGCTCGATATCTACAGGGTCTAAGCTTCCAAAGGAATCAACGATATAGACCACATCTACAGGGCTTTCCTTCACCAATTCAAAAGCTTTAATCAGCTGTTGTTCAGGAACACTTGATAATGCCATAATGTTCAGTGACGTCTCATATCCCAAATCATGGAACATTTGGACAAGTTCTAAGCCTTTATCTACTTCACGGATATAGCACGCTACTCGAATCATATCTAAAACACTTTGTTCACGGGGTAGAATATCATTGGGATCTACACGGCCAATATCAACTAAAGCCGATAGCTTCGTGAACTTTTTGACAGGGATAATTTCTTTCAGGAAGTTATCGTCAAGAAATCGCCATGGATTGGGCTCAGTCGCTTTAAGAAGCTTTGGAGAATTTTTGTAGCCAATCTCCATGTATTCAACTCCAGCTTCACTTAGGCCGTTATACAAGTCTTGAACAAATTCGACACTGAAATCCCAATTGTTAACTAATCCTCCATCACGAATGGTACAGTCTAAAATTTTACTACGAGTTTCCATGATCGTCATTTCCCCCTGTTTATTCTGCTTTTCTCATTATTATTTCATACTTTTATGCATTTAAGTACTAAATTTTCTTATTGTGTTTATATCATGGTTTGTCAGAGGGTGTCAACCTATTTCCTGAAAATTCTTATAATCAAATAATAATAGTATATACAATATACCCTTCACTTTTGTTCCTGTATTTTGTGCAGGTATGGTTACTTTGTAGGTTCCGTATTTAATTCCTATTTGACGAAATGAAAAGGCATTGGCTTTATTAATACCAATGCCTTAGTTAAAAAAGGAGGTCTTAGGACCAATGATACAGTTTTCCCTGCCTGCTAAATGATTGACTGAGATCCTTTAATGTGTAAACTCTAGCCGTTAAGAGAAATAAATCATTGTAGTTATTATGGATGTATTCATCAATAATCTCGATTCCTTCTATAAATTGATCAACTAAATAATACGTGTACTTTTCATCCCAAGAAAACTTATTGATTCTTAAAAGTTCATCTGCTATTATTTGAAACTTAAACTCCTCAATTAGGAGTTTTATTTGAAACAATTTATCCGGATTATACCTAAAGCTGTTTTTATTTTCATGGCTTTTCTGAACATATTTTATAAAACCCTTGATATTTTCAGCCAACATATTCGCTTTTTGCATCTCGAATTTCAATTTGTCCTCTCCTCAACGTCTAATTTCCAACCCATCTTTAAGAAGAGTGTATGTTTGGGGACGTTATAATGACACCAACAATACTATTTATCACGAAAAAGAGACCTTAGAATTAAAGAATCAGGAAAAATTAGCGAACAATCTCCATAAAAAGAAGGCACAAATCCAATTTGGTTTGTAGCCTCAATTTAGTGTAGATTTTATTATTTTATGAAGAAGCTATAAGAGTCAATTCACACTGCTTTAGATAAAGTAATGATTTGATCTTGATTATCTTTTCTTTTTTTCAAACTAATAAGTTTACTTTTGCCTTCTTGGCCTCTCTAGCGCAGATATTCTATTATTTTTCCCTTTGTCCTTTTAAATGAATACACTATGAATAAAAGAATGAACCATAATGGTGTCATTAATAAAGCGACACGAGTTGATTCTGCAAATAGCATAATAATGAGAATAAATGCAAATAACGTGAGAACAAGATAATTAATAAATGGTGTAAACGGTGCTTTAAAAATCGACTTTTCATGTAAATCTGGGCGTGATTTCTTATATCGCAGATGACAAATTAAGATAATGCTCCAGACCCAAATAAAACAAATTGCACTGATCGTTGTCACGATCCCAAATGCTTGTCCTGGAATCAGCTTACTTAAAAGAGCTCCGACGGATAGAACAAGTGCAGATATAAATAATGCGTTACTCGGTACATGATTTTTATTTAATTTAGCAAAATTCGCTGGTCCCTGTTGATGATTACTTAAATTAAATAATATACGGCTCGTTGAAAACAATCCACTGTTACAGGCAGACGCAGCTGATGTTAAGACGACAAAATTAATAATTCCTGCAGCAATCGGAATACCAACTAAACTAAACGTTTTTACAAAAGGACTGTTTGCTGTATTCAGTTGCGTCCATGGATTGATGCATAAAAGGATAATAAGTGCTCCCACATAGAAAAACAGTATTCTTAAAGGTATTTTATTTATTGCAGATGGGATATTTTTTTGTGGATTGGATGTTTCGGCTGCTGATACACCTACTAATTCAACACCTACAAATGCAAATACAACCATTTGAAAAGAAAGTAAGAAACCTGATATTCCATTCGGGAAAAGACCACCATGGCTCCATAGATTTTTTACTGTAACCGTTCCTGAATCTGTTTGAAATCCAATAATTAACAAAATGACTCCTATGATGATTAAAGCAAGAATGGTGATCACTTTGATTAAAGCAAACCAAAACTCTAATTCCCCAAATAGCTTTACTGTTAATAAATTTAGTCCCAATAATAGAATTAAACAGACTATTGCAGGTACCCATTGTGGGATATCGAACCAATATTGCACATATACACCAACAGCAATAATATCAGCCATTGCTGTCATAATCCAACAAAACCAATACGTCCATCCAGTTACATAACCAGCCCAAGGTCCAATATAATCCTCGGCGAAGTCCGTAAATGATTGATAGCCCTTATTTGATAAAAGAAGCTCTCCTAATGCCCTCATTACAAAAAAACATGCGATTCCCACGATTAAGTAGGCAAAAATGATAGATGGACCTGCTAACTGAATGGCTTTTCCTGAACCTAGGAATAAACCTGTACCAATCGTACCTCCAATCGCAATCAGTTGTACGTGCCGATTTTTTAAATCTCGTTTTAATTCTTGTTGTGCCACTTCATTTGCCCCCTCATTAGTAATAATTTCCTTTGTTCACTTTGTGAAGATATGAACAAAGTGTTAAACTCCATGAAAAAAGAGATTGGAATTTCTCCAATCTCATCGGTCATAAGAATAACAAATAATATCCATTACTCTTTTGTCAGAATAACAAATAAAACTCGTACTCTTCTGTCCTTTTGCCTGAGATTGTGAACCCTTCGGCGCCGCAGATTTCCTGCGGTCTCTCCAGAAGCTGCTCCTGCTATAGTTTGATCCATAGCAATCATAGCTTGCTTAGTATGTAATTTATGTTGAAGAACAAATGGTTCAAAATCCCCAGCTAAAAAAAGTTATGCATTTTTACATCTTATCTCACAAACTAAATTATTGTTAAATAATTTCTAATTTTAGTAGTATTCAATCACTTTGTCAATAATTAATTTCAGAGAATCTAGATTAATGGAGAAACAAAAAATGAACCCACTGCAAAAGATTGGGTTCATTTTTATCGCAATCGTTGGTTCTGCATCTTTAATCTCCTAGTACCAAAAAATATTGAATATGATTTGCTGAGATGGGCGTAATCGCCATAACACGATATCCGATACTCAGTAATTGCGACAAAGTTTCTGCGCAATTTTGACGTGGAGGCTCAAACGGAGCATGGAAACTTTTATAAAGATTTATTAATTGATTATTGTTTGTACAGTGAAGCAAGATCACATGTCTACCAGTCCATGCTTGACCGATCATTGGTTGTGGTTGTGTTTCCCTTTTATTTCTCATTGAATTATTCCTTAAGTCGAGGTTTAGCAGGATCACATTTGGGTGAGTCAAGATTTGCCGATTCTGCTAATTTCATAAGATAATAACATTCTTCACGATACATATGATCCGCCATTAGGGGGGCGAATGTTCCTAATGCTTGCTTACTTAGTCTGAGTTCTTCTATTTCATGTAGAAAATTTTGAAATAATTTTATTTCTAACTGGCTGTCTGAATTCATTTTTGATAAAGCAGGGAACGAAGTCAGATTAGTTCTTAAATATCCTGCTAGTTCAACTGATTTCAAGTAAAAATCTTCAAAACTCTTCCTAAATGTATTACTTTTCTCAATGAGTTTCTTTTCAACACTATCTAAATTAGAGGAAATTGCCTCTGAATGACCTGCAGCATCTAATAACCATAAAAGATGATGATGTAGTTCATGGTAAACAGGAGGGGCTTCCCCTGCTTTTAGGTGTATTAAAATTCTTAAGTATTCCTCTAATTCATTGACCATATGATTAATAAAGGTTGGCGAAAGGTGAATTTTTATTTTCCCTATCAGATGTTTACTTAATAAGTCCAATTTAAATTTACGTAATCTTATAACCTCTGTTTCAGCTTCAATTGTTAATGGCACTAAATCTGAGGAATTTGCACGCTCCAGAAGTTTGTCAAAAACTCGGATAAAAGATGATGCCTTCTCAATTTCCTCTTTTTGAACAGGTGCAAGAGCTTCGAAAATAAACCTCGAATGATCACCTAATATCTGGAGCCAAAAACGGTGTTCAAATTTTGCTGTTCTTTCAAGGACATCATTCATGTTTATTCCTCCTAGAAAAAAATACCCACACTATTTTGATGTTTATTCTTTTCAATTGGTTCTTATGAACAAAGAAGGAAAATTCACTAAAAAATAAGTCTTGCTGCCATTTTTGTGAAGATGTTTCGTAATCTCTTCTTTCGTCGATTCATTTTCCCTTCGCCTCCGATGGCTTTATTGAATTATTTACAATTACGCACATTCATAGGTGGACTCCACAAATAACACTCCACCAACATTTACTTTAGTATGTGTTGTGAACGGTAGAAACCTGGGGTTGTTCCAATATTTTTCTTGAATACTTGATTAAAGTATTTTTGATTTTCGTAGCCTACTTGTTTACAAATTTCTGATACTTTTAAATTTGAGCTTCTTAGTAATTTCTTGGCATTATTCAATCTAACATTTGTAATATATTCAAAGATGGTGTTACCAACTGCCTTAGAAAACAAACTGCACAGGTACGCAGGGTTCTTATGGAACAACTTACCTAAGTCATCTAAAACGATGGGTTCCTTATAATTAGTATTTATGAAACTTTTTAAGTCGAAGATTAGTTTTTCATTATAGGACACGTGGTTCTCCTTTAAAAATTCAGTTGATTGATCAATAAATTGTTCAAGCCAATCTCTGATTTCTTCCAAAGACTGTAATAGATTTAACTCTTCGTATAATAAATATCTTTCGCCACCACTTTTATTTACTTCATATTCACTTTCAATATATTCCAAAAAATGATTAACTATTTTAAAACATACATATTTTGATTTTTCCGGGGACAGGTTACTCTTTTTACAATCGAGAAAAACTTTGGCCATGAAAAGATTCATTCTGCTAAGAAGATTTGGGTTTTTTTCATTAAAAAATTGATTAATTTCTTCGATAATACTGTTTCCAAATGAATGATTAAAAGTTTCTAATTCTTTATAATATGTTATTAACTGGTTTGAAAAAATCCCATTTTTCAATGCTTCTGTTGCCTCACTGTATGCTTTCTTTATTTCCGAAATATTTTCATATACATTGCTGATTCCAACAATCGGTTTTAATTTGATATCATGAAAAATCAATGACACAAGATCATGAACCAAGTCATTCCTAATCTCTAAACTGGAATTGGAAAACATGATTACAATTTGACTATCAATCGTATAAATGAAACTCTCAATTCCCCTGTTTTCCAATAGATTTTTCATACAACCTAATGGGACCTGAAGTTTTTCAGTCTCTTTTGAATCATCCCATGTAAACCCTTTCAATCCGATGTTTAAAAAAGAAAAACGATTTAATTTTTGGTCTATTTCAGGGTCAACAAATCTATGTCCTAAGATGTAATCAAGAACACGCTTTTCTTCTAATGCAATTTGATATTCATTAATCCGTTCAGTTGTTTGTTTTTCATTTTTTATTTTTTCAAGTTTTAAAATGGCTTTTTTAATAGAACAAACAATTTCATCCACCTCAATTGGTTTGACCAGATAGTCAATTGCCTCGAGTTGAATGGCCCTTTTGGCGTAATCAAATTTTGAATACCCACTAATTATGATAAAAACAGTTTCTAGATTAAGATTCTTTGTTTCTTTTATTAAATCCAATCCATTCATTTTTGGAATTCTTATATCGGCTAAAACAATGTCAGGCTTTTTGTTAATAATTTCTTTAAAGGCTTCTTCTCCGTCAGAGGCCGATCCTACAATTTCAATGTGATGTTCCTTCCAGTCAGTTGCAGATTTCAAGCCTTCAATTACAATTTTTTCATCATCAACAATTAAAAGTTTATACATAATAGAAAACCCCTTAAAAATTGTCATGGATGATTCCGTCATTATTCAGGCCAATCTTAAGATAAACGGTCGTTCCCTTTCCTATTTCACTCTCGATCTTTAATCCATATTCTTTTCCATAAAAAAGTTTCAATCGTTCATTTATATTTTTCAAAGCATAACCCTTTGTGTTAATATCCACCTCGTTCATGTCAAAACCTTCTCCGGTATCACTAATCTTAAAAACTAAACCGTCATGCTGTTTATAGCCTTCAATCATGATGGTTCCTCTTTCCTGTTGTTCTAAACCATGGTAGACAGAGTTTTCTACAATGGGCTGTAACAGCAATTTAATGATTTTTTCTTCCATGATTTCAGGTTCGATATTAAATGTATAGATGATTTTATGGTCGAAACGAATATTTTGGATATCCAGATAACTTTTAACTTGTTCCATTTCATTTTTAACAAAGGTAATATGATTTCCATCATTTAATGTAAGTTTAAAGATTTTTGACAAATTAATTGCAATTTTTGCAATCTGCTTCGCTTTTAACTTCTCCGCCATCCAAAAAATAGTGTTCAAAGTATTATATAAAAAATGCGGATTAATGTGGCTTTGCAGGGCTAATAGCTCTGCTTCTTTTTCCTTAATTTGTGATTTATATAACCTTTTGGTTAAATCATTATTCCAGTTATAAAGGTGAACAATTCGGTTCCCAATTTGTCCAATTTCATCCTCATTATTAAAATGAATACCTACTACAGTCTCTCTCTTTTCCATTTTTTCAGTAACCATTCGCAGCAAACTTAACTGTTTTGTAATTCTCCTAGTTATAAATAAGGCTATGATCAAGGACAATATGAGCGCTAACACTAATAAAGTGATCGTTATTATTCGAAGTTGATTTACCTCACGAACAATATTTTTATATGGGATAATACTTACAACATCCCAATTGGTTTTCTTGTTTGTATGATAGTTAAAGAAATATTGCGTTCCATTCATCACTTTTTTAATTGTCCCGCTTATACCACGCCCTTGAATTATTTTAGCTACCTGAGAGGGAGAGAAACTATGATCACTACTCGAGAACAAAATTTTATCCCCATCTAACACCAAAATATCTCCAGGAGGATTACTATTTTTAAACATATTCTCGAAATAAGATTGATCAAGATCTATAAGTACTAACCCCATTTGTTCCTTCGTTCCAAGGTCTCTAATATTTCTACCATAAAGTAAAGAATGGTTACTATCTTTAACAAGTTTTAAATCACTACCATTTAACCATTCACCTTGCCATTGGCCATTAATCAAATGCGGATAGATATTGGACTTTTTTATTGTTTGATAGATGTTATTTTTAATATTCCGTTCCCCACGGTTTATTTTCAAAAAGCCGTGATTTTCATTACCAACATAAATGGCATTAATAAAAGGATTGTTTACTACCGTTATATTATTTAGGTTTTCTAGGGATGAAGTCTCTAATCTGTATAACTTTGGATCTGTTTTTTTATAAGTTAAATATGCATGAATTTCATTTGAGAGAAAGATGCCATTAGATACATTTTCTACATTGCTTACAAATGCATTTATATTCCAATCGACAATATTTAAAAAGTTATTAATGGTTGTAGATACTTTATTTTCTATTACTTTATTAAAATAAATGAACGTAAAAGGACCAATAACAAGTAAAGGTATAAGAGCTGAAAACAAAGCTAATAAGATAATTTTACGCTTGATTGGAGAGTCGATAAGTCTCATTAGTTTAGGCATGCTAGGAATACCTCCTTTTCTTGTGACAGATATGGAAGCAACAGCATTAGCAAACTTTTCCATTTCAACCACCTCAATAAACTTCAAATAGGAAGGATATACATTATATTCTATTAATTTATGAATAATCCCTCCTAAGAAAGCATCACCCGCTCCAGTCTAAAAAATTTTAAGCTTTGAATATGAATTCCACTATCGATTATAAAAAAAGTTATTCTTTAACAGCTCCTAATGTCATACCGCTTACAATGTAACGTTGAACGAAAAAGGAAAATATCATTACAGGTAGACTAAATGAGATGGCAGCAGCTGTCATTGGCCCTAGATCAAGATTATAAGCTGTTAAAAATTCTGAAATTCCTACTGTAGCCGTTTTTGCTTTCGTACTGGTCATAAGTAACGAGAACAAGAAATCATTCCATGCCAACATAAAGGTAAAGATAGCTGTTGTGGCCAGTCCAGGGAGTGAAACAGGAAGAATAATGCGTATAAAGGAACCGATCCAGCTGCATCCATCCACCCTAGCCGCTTCATCAAATTCTTTAGGAACCGAGTCAAAAAACCCGATTAATAACCAAATGGCAAACGGTACATTCAAGCTGGTATACACCAATATTAAGGCCAAATGGGTATCAATTAAGCCCATACTTTTTATAATCATATACATCGGTATAGCAATACTAATCATTGGTACCATTCTTATCACTAAGGTAAATAACAAAAAGTAATTTCCAGTAATGGAAGAGAACCTGGAGATTCCATACGCAGCCATTGCACCAAAAAATACACTTAAAATGGTACTAGCGCCTGCAGTAATTAAGCTATTCAAAAAATATTTCCCTATAGGTAAGGTATTTAGCATGTTTTTATAATTTTCTAGCGAAAATTTCGAAGGCCATAACCTCGGTGGTGCAGTAACTGCCTCGGCGGATGGTTTTAAGGACGTTAACAATAGATAGATATACGGACCTAAGAATAATAAAGCCAGCAAACATGTGACCAAAAATATAATCATCGTCCATATTTTATGTTTATAATAAAAATTAGTGATCCAAACCGGTTTTCCTACCATTGTTTCTTTTATTGGCATATGGGCCATTCTATCTTTCACCTCTCTTATCTTTATCCATGTCTTTTCCTAGGAGACCACATTTTTGTAATGAAGAAAGAACTTAGGATTAATAAAATGATTATAAAGATTACCGCCATTGCACTAGACTGCCCGACTTCTCCATAACGAGTTAATGTCTTATACATATATGTACTTAGCACTTCAGAAGAAAAACCTGGTCCCCCTTGTGTAAGCACCCAAACAATATCAAAGGTTCTTGCAGCATCAATAATACGAATTAGTAATGCTACTGTTGCTACCGGAATAAGCGAAGGAAACGTAATGTAACGAAACTTATGCCATTTATTAGCCCCATCTATTTCAGCAGATTCATATAAACTAATGGGGATTCCTTTAATACCTGCTAATAATACGAGCATTATGAAAGGTGTTGTTAACCAAATATCTGCAATAATCGTAGAATAAAGTGCAAAACGGGAGTCGGATAACCAGAGTATTTGATGTGGGTCAGAGAGGAGTCCTAGTTTATAAAGCCCCCAGTTGATGATGCCGAATTGATCATTAAGCATGAATTTCCAAATTAATCCTGTTACTAAAGGTGCTAACATTAGCGGGCTTAACAATAGTGTCCGAATAAATTGGCTTCCTTTGAAAGCATTACTTAGGAGTAATGCAAGGATCAGACCTAAGATAAACTCGATACACACCGCTACTCCTATATAAACCACTGTGTTCCAAAGTGCTTTTAAAAATCGTGAGGAAGTCAACGAGCTTGTATAGTTAGCAAAGCCGACAAATTCTCTTAATGAAGGATTTATTAAATCTATCTTATAAAAACTATCTCTGAATAAAAGTAATATTGGATAGACTAGAAACACCAACATAAAGATACCTGCAGGAAAGAAAAACATGGTCGATAATGCCCCATTTTTCATTCTCATGAAATCCACTCCTTTCTATTAATCTTTTAAACTATATTTTTTGGATAAGAACCTTTTCATGGAATAATGGGCCCATGAAAAGGTTCTATCAAAACATATTCATTTTATTGTGGCGGCAATAGATCTTTTATTACTCCCGCTGCCCAATCAAGTGCCTCCTGTGGTGTCTTTTCTCCTGAAAGTGCATATTGCACGGCTGGGATGAGTGCTTCACTTTCAATTTGCTGCCATTCCTTAATAGCAGGTCGATTTTGAGTTTGTGGTCCGCTTAATGTTGTCATAAGCGGTTGCAAATGCTCATAACCATTTTTCGTGCTATAATTTTCAAAAACAGATTTTCTGGCTGCTACTCCCAATGATTTCATAAATAGTTCATTCTTATCATAAATGAAGTTCAGGTACTTTTTGGCGATCTCCTGTTTTTTTGAAGAACTTGGGATAACCTGATACCATGGACCTGGTACTGCACCTATTCCTGCTCCTCCACCGATCATTGGGGCACTTCCTACTTTTCCTGCCACCTTTGATTGTTTTGGGTCATTTGAAGGGACATAAAAGTGACCCCATGCTAGCATCATTGCAGATTTTCCATTCCAAAATAGCTCAGAAGTTTCAGCAGATGCCATTTCAAGTGCTCCTGCTGGGACCGATTGATCCTTCTTTAAAAGGTCAACTAAAAATTGTAATGAATCAACATACGGTTTCGTGTTTACAAGAACTTTGCCATTATCACCAACTACCAAGGGTTTCGCACCTGCTTGAGCAGCATGATCAAGCCAGCTAGCTACTGCATCCCCATTGTTCGCACCAAATACCGTTGTTCCGTACATATCAACTTTTTTATCATTATCGGTATCTCTAGTAAAAAACTTTGCTGTATCTCTATATTCATCCCATGTTGTTGGCGGATGTAAATCATAGCCATATTTTGCTTTGAAATCAGCTTTATTCTTTGGATCTTCGAATAGATCTTTCCGATAGATTAAATTTTTTGCATTCGTCCATACAGGCATTCCATAAACTTCATTATTATAGCTTCCGCCTTCTACTAGACCTGGAAATAAATCATTTTTAACGTCATCTACGATTAGATCATCTAAGGGTAAAAGTCCACCAGCAAGAGCAGGAAACCAAAGAATATCAATGGTTGCAACGTCGAAAGCTCCTGCTTGTGAAGCTACCTCAGCTTTTAATTTGTCATAAACTCCGGTATAGGGAACCGATTCAATTTTCACTTCATACCCTGTTTTCTGTTTAAATTCGGCTGCTGTTTCTTTTGCTACCTTAAATGCCGGGCTTCCCCCTTCAACAAGAACAGTAATGGATTTATTGTCACCTTTTGTTTCTGAACTTCCTGTTTTTTCTTCCGAACATCCCGATAAAAAGACAGATAATACTAAAAGTAGAGAAATAATCGTTAGAATTCCTTTTTTCTTCACCCTTTACAGCCCCCTTAATTTTTGATTTAAATTATCGATCCCACAACCCATGTTCTGGCCATCTTCTAGGAAGGCGTTCTTTTACTGGAGGAAGCTCCGGAAGTGGTTTATGAGGCTCCAGTTGATACCAATAAGCAACACTAGAATAATCATTTCCTTGATCATTTGCGTGGCCATGCTCTATCGTTGCGCGAATCGATTTGTTAAAACGGATTGGATCTTCGATATGGAAACGGTATAGGCTCCATTTTCCAAAGTGCTCTTGTACATCGCTTCCTAAAGATACGCCATGATAAGGACCGGCATATTCTCCACTAGGGAAACCCCATGCTGCATTAAAGTAGTCTTCTGTCCCTGTACCATGGAGGGATGGCGGCCATTGTTCTCCATCAATGAAGAACATATCATCACCTTCGCCTGGCCATGTATACTCTTGATTGGAGGCATCAAAATTATCAATGTTTAATACGCATCCAACATAATGCCCTTTCCCCTCAGCATCTAGAATGACATAGTTTTCATCACCCGTTGTATTTTTACCTGGAAGGTCCCATGGTGCCGGGTTTTCAATATCACTGTTAAACACTACCTTTTCACAAGGGTTTTCACGGTTCCAGGTGGCATGAAATCTTCCAAGATCATCCGGAATTTGTTCCTTGCTGTCATATGATTCATAATTTACATAATAAAACAAATTCTCTATTTTTTCTTCACTTTCATTGATTAATTGAATTTTAGCACCATCAGCAAATGGCATTGGAAAATAACAGTTCATTGATGCAGCAAATGGTCCTTTAGGCCCTCTTTTCTCACCCATGATCATACTCAAAGGAAGGGAAACATAGTGCTTACAGGTTGCATGCCCTATTCCAAAAAAGTCACCAAAAGGAACTCTTACACTTGGATTTTCCTCCCCATCCCAATACATTTCTAGGACAAGTTTCCGTAAATATTGTGGAGCATAGCATCTTGTTGTCATCCAAATATGTTTTATACACCCAGCTCCTTTGATATCAGCCATTACTGCAGTTGTACCAGGTTCAACTTCAACAAAATCTCTATTTCCCCCTGTTCGGTCATAGCTTGATTCACGTTTTGAACTTGCATTCTTAATAAATGGTAATCCCCCTAATGGGCTATTTGGTTGCCAAACATTCATTGATCATGTCCCCCTATTTTTTAATCATTAAAAAAATTGATACCGGTTACATTTTTGAAGTAAACATTCTTAAATTTATATTTCCTTTTGCCCCCTATAAGATTTTTTAAATCATCTTTACACTTTTTATTGTATTTTTTATTCTGTTTTTTTTAAATTCTAACTTTTTTAGAAAAGGTTATATATATTTAGAACTTTTATCATAATCATCCAAATTAAAAGATCCACAAGCAATTCGGTATGGAATATCCAGAGATTCTTCTAGCTGTTCTGAGTATCGGTCAAAATCTTGAACCGATTCACCATGGTTTATTGGTTCACGTTGTAAACGTTGTTCCCGTTGATATGGTTTAGACATTCCTTCCATATTGTGCATGACCTATACTTCATTCAGAAAAAAATTCTAATAAAAAAAGGAATTCACAGCGTTTTATAGAAGTGTTAAATTGGAGGTGTAGTCTTATGACGATAATATATTCACCTAGTGACGTACAGGAATTGCTTGGAATTGATGGTAGTACATTACGGAAGTATGCCATTCTCTTAGAAGGTCATGGGTATCAAGTTCAGCGTAATAATAGAGGACATCGAACCTATATAGATAAAGATGTTATCACTCTCCGGAAATTAATTGAATTCAGTAAGCAAGAGGGTATGACGATGGAACGTTCAGCCGAGGCAGTGATGACATGGACCTCTGAAGAATATAAAACGGTAACCTTTACGGAAGTGGTGCCGTCACAGACAACTAATGACGGGGATATTGAGCAAAATACTAACACTAAAGAGCTATTTGATCGTATAGAACATTTGGATCAAGTAAACTTAGAATTAATCAAACATTTGAAGGAGAAGGCAGTACGGGAAGCTAGGCAAGAAGAGAAGATTAATCTAATTTTGAAGTATGTAGAACGTATGGAGCAACTGGAGAAGGAACGAAGTAAAATGATTGAGGAAGAAACCAGAAAGCAAATCGCAGTCGCCGAGCAAAGGAAATGGTGGAAATGGTGGAAATGAGAAAAGCCGTGCTTAGAATAGCATGGCTTTTTTTACAAACATAAGTCAAACAATGAAAATCTTTTTCTTTTATTAAAAGAAGTTAACAGTTCATTTAAAATGAGGAATATCGACAACTTTTTTAATATACCTTGTTTATAATGACTTAAGTATGGAAGTGTAAAAAATCGAGGAGGAAACTAATGGAAGTTCTACTCTATATCAGTACGTATCTATTAGGTGCTCTTGCTATTGTGCACCTGATTACATTCACTTTTAATCTATTTTCTAAATAAAGTTTGAGTAATGGCCTTTTCAGCTACTTATTCTTTAATCTTTGCATTCTTTTAACCTTATATTGCTCAAAATCCCACTTCGATAAAAATTCTTTTGTAGAAGAATAGCCTGACATATAGAGAAAATCGATTTCAGCCGGATCCAATTCAAAATCTGTAGCGTTGATGTCACCAGTTGGAATTTGAATGGTACGTTCAATCGTCTCTTTGTTCAAATATCGTAGATCATGGGCTTGAATCATCGTTTTAAATATATTTTTAAAAAGGTGGAGGGGCGTTGGTATTACCGGATCTATGTTAACTTTATCTTTCACAAAACGGAAACCGAACGTTGGAAACCGAGGGTTTTCCGTATCAAATATCCATATTGGAAAGTTACTTAGTAAACCACCATCTAAAATGTAGGACTTTTTACGGTCTTTTGATTTCCAAATAACCGGACGGAAGAAAAATGGGAGAGAGGCACTCATCATAACTGCGGTTGAAACCTTAAAATCAGCAGGAGTCATCCCATACCGATCCAAATCATCTGGCAAAACAAGCATTTGGCCATTCGTAACATCAGAAGCGATTATCTTCAATTTTTCCTCTGGTAAATCCGCAAATGTCTTAATTCCTTTTTCTATAAGAAGTGAATCCATCCAGATTTCCAAGTAATCGTTTTTATAAATTCCAAGATGAATCATTAGTTCTAATAAGCTACCAAAAATCGGAATTCGATTCAAGTACGTTCTACCTCGTAGCTTTGAAAAATCTAGTTTGCTCAAATGATCTCTAATTTCATAGCTTTTGTAGCCGCTTGCCAAAAGAGCAGCGATTACAGCTCCTGCTGATGTTCCTGCTAATCTTTGCCATTCTACTTTTTCCTCTTCCATTGCTTGAATCGCTCCAATAAAAGCAATTCCCCTAGCCCCACCACCTTCAAAAACAGCATCCGCCTTCAATTTTTTCCACCTCACGAGTAATATATTTTAAAAAGCTAAGATAGTTTATTAACGACGAAAAATCCTTACAAAACCCCATAAGTAAAAATGATGATTACATATTGGTTAATTGGCCCTTTATTAAAGTTTTATCTAATTCACGTACTTTATCATATGACAGTAACAGTTGTTCCGGTACCAATGTTCTCCCGTATTCCCAAGCATTCGTTTCAATTTCAGATTTAAGCTTCTCTATTTCTTCATCTTCACCATACATTAGAATCCTAAGATCATGTTTGTTTTTTTTAAAATCCAAGTAATACCCAATCACATGATAAAGAATAATTCTAACAAAGTTTTCATCTATCTCTTTAATTCTAATTTTGTTGATATAACCGTTAACTTGTAGATAATTAAATTTTATAGTATTTGTCGATACGTTATAACTCATAGGTACAGTGAGATTATTGTTAATTTCATAGTCAATATTTAAATGATGCTTATCTAATGTATCTTTTATGATCTTTTCAATGTTCCTTATATAAAGCATTTTACTATAACTCCCTTTTAAGAACTTACTTCATCCAGTGGTATCATTATTTCCTTTTACATCCTACCTTTATATGGATAAATAGTATTCATAAGTACATTAATATGCTGTAATTATATCTTTATAGTATCCCGATTACGAAAAAACTTCTAAAGCCATATTTACCATTTCTTTTTACCTCAGCTACAATTCTAATAGTAATATAGGACCTTAGTTAAAATAATTTTAATATCAAGGATTTTCAACTTGTCTGTTGATTTGCGCTCCAGGCGCGTGCGGTTCGCAAGCGTGCCGGGGGGCCTCCTGGTCGCTTCGCTTCTGCGGGGTCTCCCCTGCCCCGTTTGGTATTCGTTCAGAAAGACAATTAGAAAGAGAAATTAAAATGAACATTGCCGAGAAAATGAACTTTTCTCGGCAATCTGAGCAGATTCATTGGATCTGCTTTTTTATATGTCTTACTTTCTGTAGGGAAAATTCATTCATAGATCATCATTTTTTAACTTTTAGTGTCTCGGGTATGGCCTTCCAGTACATAGGGTCTTCTAAGCCGAGTCGCCAAATCCCGATTCCTTGTAAGTTATATTTTTCCACAAGGTTTAGTTTAGACCGCAGACTGTCACTATTCTCAAACCAAGCCTCGTGGATATGGTTTTTTTCATCTACATAATTGTAATGAGGTGTTTGCGTACGAGGGTCCCACAAAATTTCAGCTTTATATTTTGTTTTATGCTCCATTAACACTGCATAGGAGCTATATAAAGCTTTATTTGCTGTTTTGTCCCAGTCCCATCCATAACCAGCGATACCGAGTAAAATTTTTAATTTTGGTACTCCTTTTTTCAAAGCATAACGAATCGTTGCTTCTGTCCAATCGACCGACGCCGTTGACCCGGGTGTTGTGTTTGCGTTGTGTTCATCGTAGGTCATAATCATTAACCGATCTGCAAATAGACCAAGTTTTGCGTAATCAAACCACGGTGACCAGGGATTAGCACGCGAATCACCTGTGTTTGCCGGGACGGAAACCGTCACTACTTTTCCATCACGATGCAGTGTATCAGACAATTTTTTAATCATTAGGCTAAAAGAATCTCGGTCTGTCAAATACAAATTTTCCATGTCTATATTAATACCGTCATAACTGAACTGATTTATTTCATTTCGTAAATTTTGTATGAAAACACTCCGGCTTTTATCGTTATCGAGTACATTACTCGCTACTTGCTTACCCTTCTCTGTGGTTTCATAAAAGAGGTTGTGAACAACTAGATATACCTTCACCTGTTTTTCATGAGCGCTTAGAATAACCTTTTTCTTATGAGCAGCTGTAACGGAGTCTATCAGACTGCCTGGACGTTTATCATCAAGCTTGTACCAAAAGGGTGCAATGATGCTTATATGGTTGAATTGCGAGTTAAATGTAGGTTGAGAACCTGGAAAACTGCCTTCCTGTTCTGTGTAAAAGCCTAAAACTTCACGAGGAATTTTATTAATATTATGTACCGGAATTCTCAGGTCGTCCGTTTCTGAATAACCTGGATGAAAATCCTGCATTTTATCTGGCGATTGCTTTTCGATACTGTAAGTATTTTCTCGAACACTATTTAGACTACCATTTTTTCTTTGTGAATAACTGCAGGATGACATCATTAGTAAAAAGACCATGCCTAAAGAAATTATGGTGAAGTACTGATATAAGTTCCGCGACACTTATTACACCTCCTCCTCTAATGTGTTTATTTCTTAAGTTGATGAAAAAAGTTATAATTTATTCACGGCAAATTTCAGGATTTATAACTAAACCGCTAACGGTAACCTAATCTCAATCAACGTACCTTCATTCACTTTACTTTGGTAGCTAATTCTGCCATGATGCTGCTTAATAATTTTATGACAGATCATTAGTCCAAGACCGGTTCCCTTTTCCTTTAGGGTGTACTACGGAAACCGAAATCCTAGATAACGAAAAATACCCATCCAAGTTTAAATGGATAGGGCTGTTATAACCTAATATTGCTTCATTTCAATTGTAAGGTTAATAGTCTCGCTTGCTCAATTTCTATTCTTGATTTGGCCATCTGGCATCTTTTGTTTTGATTCTATAACATGAACAAGTTCTTCTATAATATCGTTTAAACTCATCTTGCTTGTATCTTTTCTTAAAATGATAGAAGTTTTGTATAGTAAAGTTTTTTCTTGTTCACTCATAAATATAGTTTTTTCTTGTTCATTCATATAACTTCCTCCTTTTAATAGAATGCTGAATTTTAATTCTAAACGGCAAAACCCAACTTATTCTTGGAAGATCCTTAATAAAGAATAAATAAATTTATCTGAAAGTCTAAAGATTCTTCTTAGGGTGCAAGTAATCTATGATTAATAAACATTACTCATATCTACGAAAAAAAATATTTTACTATATTCAAATTCTAATCTGATTTAATATAATGATTTAAAATTTTTCTATAATCATTTATATCTGATTCATTAATAAATCGTGTGTTTAACTCATTAGCCAATAGCAGAATAAAGTCTTTACAAAGATTTAACTTACTAGCAGAATTAAATGCTTCTAGCAATTGTTCAGTGCTAAGGTTATGCATACTTATCTCACTCCACTTTACTCAAATACCTTCTTTCAAGTAAGAATATGAAGAGGGAATACTCCGTTATAAAATGTCATCAGCAATCAAGAAATAAAAAAAGCAGCGTGCCGTGAAGGTAAAGCTGCTTTTTTTTTGCAATATGGGATATTTATTAACAAAGAAGTGCTCATCCGATTAAGAATGTGTTTTCCTTTAGATATGTACATTATTTACTTGAAGCAACAAGTACACGCACGCTATCTTCTAATTGATGGGCAATATTTTGATGAGTTTTTCTAGCTTGTTTTAAATAATTGTCTGTAACAGCTTCCCAAGCATTCAGTGCTTCATTTGTATATTCAATGAATGCCTCGCTATTTTGTTCAAAAAGCTTCTCAGTTCTTTCAAATAAATCAAAGGCTGAGTTAATTGGAGTTAAATAAAGCTCCTCTAATTTACTAGCTGCTTCACTTACATGACTTGTTAAAGATTCAGTCACTTCATGAGTAGATTCATTTGTTTTAAAAATGTTGTTTTGGAATAGCCCTTTACGCAAATCGCCATTTAATTTTGTTGCTTGCTCAAAAAGACCCTTTAATGTTTTGAGGTATACTCCATTGAACTTTGTTGTTTCTTTTATAGCCTCTAAATAAAGGTCTTGGCGTTGTTCTCTATAATCTCTTGTACGAGATACGGCACCTTCAAATTGATCCCAAAATGTTTCAATAAATGAATCCGTAACATAGCTTGGTTCATTTTGCTCCTCTACTATTGGAATCTCAACTTTCGGAACCTCCACTTTTTTAACTTCCTTTTTTAGGACTTCTTCTTTTTGATGAATCATCTTTTGGACCATCTTCGTTCCTCCTCATTTACTTTGTAAATTTCTCTATTTTATCCTCCCTATGAAACGGAGGTATGTAGAGCTCAAGAAAACTAGAATACATTTTAAAAAATTGATCGAGCATAGATTGGAATATCTCGAGTTGTCTAGCATGACTCTTTAAGTACGCTTTACCAACATCAGTTATTGAATAACATCTTTTGGCAGGACCGCTTCCATTTGTATGCCACTCAGATTGCACAAGATTGTCATTCTCTAGTTGTCTCAATAAACGATATAAATTTCCTTGGTCAAGCGTGTGAAAACCGAAAGCTTGAAGCTTTTGATTTAGTTCATAGCCATGATGTGACATCCTACTAAGAAGCAATAATATAAATGGAAGGATAAAGTTCTTAGATGGAGTAACATTATTTTTATTTTTAGAGTTTGTCATGACTACACCTCAACAAAATTACTATATATGTATTTTACACATATAGATCACATTTCGTCAATTGCATATAAACAATAAAATGAATAAAATTTAATTATGGATCTATTTTTTGACTATTAGGGGTGTTAAAGGTACTTTTCTACAGTAAAATCAATATCGCGATTAGCTCTTTTTTAATGAATGCTAACGCCCGTCATATAAAAATGGTGGCCTGGAATTATTTCCAACGCCACCATTCTCTTATTGACAATATTTTTACTTAAAGACCGTCAAATAACTTAATTAGTTTGCTTATGAGTCACCCTTATGGCATATTACTACCAGCTTTTAAAGCTCGTATAACCATCATTCACATTGATGATTTGACCTGGCGGGACTGAGTGGGAATCGAACCCACCAGACCTGGCACGCAGGTCTCAGGCAGTTTTGAAGACTGTGGAGGACACCAGTACCCTATTCAGCCGATTAAAAATCCCTTTTCATTATCATTCTTCATCTTTGTGGACTATTAATGTAAACTATAGTTCTTGAATCTATACCATGAACCTAATTTTAATATTTACTTAGCAGAAAAACTAAAAAGCTTTTCTAATTTACGTACAATTTCATCTTTATCCGCGTCAACAACTTCTAGATGCTGTGGTTTATTAAACAATTGACTTATTTGTTCAGGGAATGTCTGCTTAATATCACAACGTTCGATGGATTCATTAAATTTTGCTGGGTGAGCAGTTGCAAGTGTGACACAAACCTCACTAGGTTTATTACAACTTTCGTATGCAGCGACCCCACAAGCGGTGTGTGGATCTAATAAATAACTAGTTTCAGCATGGTACTTCGTAATTGTTTGTAAGCATTCTTCCCCTTCAACTCCATGTGCTGCAAAATCCTCTTTTACCTGGCGGAGCTGCTCCTCGTTCACGACAATTTTTCCTTCTGACTTGAATTTCTCCATTAAGGTAGACACTTCGTCTGGATTTTCTCCAAGCAGGTAGTACAAATAACGCTCAAAATTGCTTGCTACCTGGATATCCATAGAAGGGCTATAGGTGCTCCTGAATTCACCAGGCTTGTACACTCCATCAGAGATAAAATCCTCTAAAATATTATTCT
This sequence comes from Neobacillus sp. C211, assembly GCF_051842875.1. Classification (NCBI taxonomy): domain Bacteria; kingdom Bacillati; phylum Bacillota; class Bacilli; order Caryophanales; family Bacillaceae; genus Neobacillus; species Neobacillus sp. C211. The sequence continues at coordinate 262,280 of NZ_JBPXRO010000004.1, read as the reverse complement.
CGTTGGTCGCAACGATTAGTTTACCAATCGGTAGACCCATTTTCTTTGCAAGATAACCAGCAAAAATATCTCCAAAATTTCCAGTCGGCACACTGAAGTTAACACTCTCTGAACCTGTCTCTTTTGTTACTTGGAAATACGCATAGAAATAATAAACTGTTTGCGCCATTATACGAACAAAGTTAATGGAATTGATCGCACGCATATGGTATTTGTTTTTAAAATCCACATCTGCAAACAATTCCTTGATGATTCTTTGACCATCATCAAACGTCCCTTTGATGGCTAAATTCAAAACACTTTTGTCATCAACAGTTGTCATTTGTAATTCTTGTACCTTACTTACTTTCCCATGTGGGTGCAAAATGCAAATGCGAATGCCTTCTTTTCCTCTGACACCCTCAATCGCTGATGCACCCGTATCCCCAGAAGTAGCGCCGAGAATATGAATTGATTCACCTGTTTTCTTTGATACATAGGAATATAAATTCCCTAAGAATTGCAGAGCAATATCTTTAAAAGCAAAGGTCGGACCATGGAACAGTTCTAGCACATACATGTTTTCTTTCAGCTTTTGAACAGGTGTTACTTCTGGGTGGCGAAAGGTTGCATAGCTTTTCTCGATTAAAGCCTTTAGCTCATTGTCTGGAATTTCACCATCAACATAATAGGAAAAGATTTCGTATGCTAGTTCCTGATAAGTTAACTGGGACATTGCTTCTAACTTATCTGCAGGAATTTGTGGGATTTTCTCAGGGACTAATAGTCCCCCATCATTAGCTAATCCCATTAAGACTGTATCAATAAAACCAATTTTATTTACATTTCCGCGTGTACTAACAAAGTTCATAGCATCCTCCAAGATTATATTAAAAGTTTTTACTATCCGATAAAATTTGCTAACTAGGGTTTCCTATATTATTTTCGTGAAGCTATAATATATAAAATTCATTTTAATACATAATTTAGCGAATAGTCTATAAATTGTCGTTATAGAAAGCATATTTTTTCACATTTATTCTAAATCAGGCACCATCCTCATGGGAGGAAGGTGCCTGGGACAAGAAGAATATGTAAGTACTTTCCTTTCCATCGGGGGTTATTTTACTTCTCTATAAAGGTTGATTTCTGTACTTTCTCGAAGTTTTCTAAGCTCTGGAACAATTTTCATAACATGTTCACTTTTATTATGTTGATTTAAAGCCTCTTCATCCATCCATTCTTCGAGCATAGTAAGGATGGTCGGATCATTGATATCTTGATGAAGTGTGTAAGTTATACAGCCTTTTTCTTTTCTGGTTTCTGACACAACTTCTCTTGCTAATAGAAAATATTCTTCTACCTTTACACCTGGTTTTAGTTTTGCTTTACATACAACTTTAATCATTTTATTAACTCCTTTTCTTTTTTATTATTGCCTTATTACGGAACATAGCTCGACTTTATTATAACATGATATTCGTTATAGCTTTACACTGTGCAATCTGAGGATACCTATTCAAAAGCTTGATATATACAAATTCCAAAAGCATCACAAATAATAGATCAGTCGCGACTTGTACGTAAATGCTAGTAAATATCTCATGGTCAATCTCTTGTTTTTTTGTTAATATTATTTTATTAAACATGTTGTACGCATAAGTAAATAAACTTGCTTCCAAGTTGAAAGTGGTGTAATCCAATTGGCTCAACAAACTAAATATAATATGGTAAAGGAAAAGATAACAGAATGGATAACTAGCGGTCAGGTAAAACCTGGGGATAAGATTTATTCTGAAAATGAACTTGTCAAAATGTTTGGTGTAAGCAGACATACGATTCGTCAAGCTATCGGGGATTTGGTTCATGAGGGATGGCTATACAGAGAACAAGGTGCTGGAACCTTTTGTTCCAATAAGTTGGGGAATGAAAAGCCTCAAATCCAGCATCAATCGAGTTATGGAAAAAATATCGGAGTTATAACCACCTACATTTCTGACTATATTTTCCCTTCCATTATCAAAGGAATTGAATCATATTTAACAGCTGAGGGATATTCTTTAACCTTTGCATGTACGGACAATGATGTTGAAAAAGAAAAACAATGTTTACAAACGATGTTAAGCAGGAACATTGACGGTCTTATTGTTGAGCCTACTAAAAGCAGCAATTACAATCCTAACATTCATTACTATCTGGAATTAGAACAGAACCATATCCCATACTTAATGATTAACCAATTCTATCCCCAGCTTATGCCTCCTCATATCATTGTGAATGATGAACACGGCGGTTTCGAGGCTACTGAACATTTAATTAAATTAGGACATGAAAAGATAGTTGGACTTTTTAAAACGGATGACCTCCAAGGGGTAAATCGTATGCAGGGCTTTATCCGTGCTTTCAGAGAGCATGGCATTACATTTTTCCCGGAGATGGTGATTACCTTTACCACCGAAGAAAAAGATAGCAGATTATTAGAACGATTAGAAAAATTTTTCAATGCAGATTCAATCCCTTCAGCAATTGTTTGTTACAATGACCAACTGGCCTTACAAATATTAAATATGTTAAGAGAACGTGGATTAAGTATTCCTGAGGATGTTTCGATTGTTGGCTACGATGACTCCTTTTTAGCAGAGGCATCAGATGTAAAACTAACATCAGTAACCCATCCAAAAATGCAAATGGGGATTGATGCTGCAAAATGGATTGTTGCTGCTGTCGAAAAGAAGGATAACATTCCTCCATCCATCGTATACGAGCCTGAACTTGTGATTAGAAGTTCAACCACTACATTGAAAAAATAACAAGTGTAGAAATTATTTTAAAGTTAACACGAAGACGCTTTCGTAATGTATTTTCCAACACATTATGAAAGCGTCCTTTATTTAGTTTAAAGAGATATATTAATTCCAGAGCCTTCATGAGGACATGTTCTATTAGATTCTACAAGTTTTGTCCGCATGAACCGTACCTATGAAAATGCAGATGTTAAATTTATAAAAATCGTTTTTTTCGATTGCGCAAGAACGCTGGAATATTCAGAGATTCTTCTGACTGTTCTGAGTGTCTTTCATAATCTTGAACTGGTTCGCCTCGGTTTATTGGTTCACGCTGTGTACGTTTTTCCCTTTGATACGGATTAGACATTTCTTCAATTGATGGCTGGGAAAGCGGTTGTGCTAATATCTCCTCTTGCTCAGTGAATCCAGTGGCAATAACAGTTACGATAATTTCTTCATCTAAGTTTTCGTTAATGACCGAACCAAAAATCATATTTAATTCCTCATGAGAAGCAGAAGCAACTATATCGGCTGCCTCCTGTACTTCAAAAAGACTTAAATTATTTCCACCAGTTATGTTCATGATTACACCATGAGCTCCATTGATAGAAGTTTCAAGTAAGGGACTATTTAAGGCTTTCTGCGCAGCCTCAACTGCACGATCTTTACCTTTAGCAATACCAATTCCCATTAAGGCAGTTCCCTTATGGGACATGACCGTTTTCACGTCAGCAAAATCAAGATTGATTAACCCTGGCACAGCAATTAAATCGGAAATCCCTTGAACACCCTGGCGTAGTACATTATCCGCTTCACGAAAAGCTTCAATCATGGGTGTTTTTTTATCTACAATCTCTAATAAGCGATCGTTGGGAATAATAATTAAGGTGTCTACTGCTTCCCTCATTTCGTTAATTCCAGTTTCTGCGTTAGTTGCACGCTTGCGGCCTTCAAATTTAAACGGACGTGTGACAACTCCAATTGTCAGGGCACCAAGATTGCGGGCAATTTCAGCAATGGCAGGCGCTGCACCTGTGCCGGTACCACCTCCCATACCGGCTGTAACGAAAACCATGTCTGCACCTGCTAACACTTCTTTTATTTGCTGTTTGCTCTCTTCCACAGCTCTTTTACCTACTTCTGGATTAGCCCCTGCTCCCAAACCTCTTGTCAATGCTGTACCAATTTGCATCGTGACCGCTGCTTTTGATTGATTAAGAGCTTGTGCATCTGTATTAACGGCAATAAATTCTACACCTTCAACTCCTTCGTCAATCATTCGATTCACGGCGTTGTTTCCCCCGCCGCCAACACCGATGACTTTTATCTTGGCGAGTTGGTCCATATTTGTATCAAATTCTAACATGTTCATTCCTGGTTACTAAAATCTATAGAAATCTACCATTCGCCTCCGAACCAAGAAAAGAGACATACCGTGACGATTCTCACGTCATTCCATCAGGAAGGGAATTGAACCCTTGTCATGAACCTGCTGTTCAAGACACCCCGCGGTGCTCTGTTAGAGCCGGCGATTTGCAACAGACCATTCCTTCCATTGGTTAGCCTGCCGCAAAGATTGGATTTTAGTACCAGGACTCCACCTCCTTGAATTGTAATTCCTGGTTCTTTATCATTAATGTTTTATGAATCACGTTCCATAGCTTCCAGCAATGGTTTTCTTTGAATGTTTCTATAATTCTTAACAACATCCCCATATACTTCCGCCTTTGCTTGCCGTTTTTTGACTTTTTCTCGGATTCTTCCATTGACCCAAGAATGGAAATCAGTTTTGGCTTTACTAGCGAACGTACCTGGTTTAGGATTTCTTGCGGTATTTTTTCATCAAATCCAAGACCTCTTCTCCCAATAACAAAAGCAGCCGCTTCATGAATGGATAAGCCATATTTTTTACTATATTTAAACCGTCCAATGACCGATGTGTAAGCCGGGTTAACTTTTTTTATTTTAAACCCGAATTTAATTCCTCTTGAGATGATGGATTTTTGTATCTTTGTTTTTGCAAACGAATTTACAAGGCGATTGAATCGTTTATTCGTGTCATGATCTTGTTTTAATGTGATATCTTCTATGACCATAGCTCCCACGTTCCAAGTCAAAAGATACTGAATGATGTCTTTTGCGATTTCTCCTGAAATATTGGATCGGCGATTGTTTTTTACATATTTCATTTCATGACAATAAAAGGTTTTGGATTCTAATAAATTTCCCTGTTTCGTTAAAATAGACACCGCTACTTGATCAATGTTCACATCAATCCCCGCCACTAGATCAGACAGAATCATTTCATTCCAATTCCCTATTGAACCATGGACAACCTCATCGTAAGTGATATGGACATAGACCTTATTATTTTTCCGTTTCAACTCAATGGAATAGGGGCTATATTCCTCGAGAGGTTTTTTCTTTGGGGTAACACCAACTTCATTGGGGAACACAATCCCAACTATTTCATTAAAAAATTTATCCGGAACTAGAAGTTTGAACCGTAATCTTGGACTTATTTTTCTACCCTCAACTAACAGTGGATTTGCCACATCTTAGGTAAAAATGCTGCTCCTTATCATCGAATACGATTCGGGTATTCAAATTCCCCTTTTTAGACTTGTCACCACGAGAATAAAGAGTATTAGAACGTAAATCCTTCCAGTCATTTCTTGATATTTTCCCTTTTAATCGTTCATAAAAGTTCTTTTTTCCTCCAAAGACGACGGGAGGAATTGTCTGATCATCATGGTGTTTTATTAAAATAGATTCCTTTATTTGAAGCTTTTCTAAACGAGCACTAAACCCTTTTAAACAGATCTCAAGTGGGACTTTTTTCGGTCTTTTCTTACCTGTCTGATAATCTTCTATTTTCTTGCAGGTTTTATTAATTTTCCCTTGTACGCCTTCGATTCTTAAGGGGAGAAGTTCTTTTTGACTTGAGATGATTGCTTGGGCTTGCATCACGGCATCTTCAGCATATCTTTTGTTCAAATGAAAGAGGGCACTTACCGATTTAATTAATCTACCTGACTGTTCACCCTCTACTAGGCGATTAAAGGAATACCGCCATGCAGCACAAAAAACAGCCATTAATCGATTTAGTTTTTCAAGCTCTACGGCATTCTCATCATCAATAAGGCAAATTTTCGTTACCTTCATTCCTTCCACCCATTTAGAACAAATGTTCTATATTAATTATAGGGTTTTACTGGAAGGAAAGCAAGAAATTAGTCGTCTCATTTTTGGTAGATTTTAATAATATTTTGTAGTTTCTTATAGATAATTTTAAGCAGTTGTAACCTCCTCTTTAGTAGATTAGGTGACAGGAAATTTTACTATTGCTTTCTAATTATTTCAGAGCAAACTTACCCCTCTAATTAAAGTTACTTGTATGACCTCTTATGATAATAAAGGTATTTATTATGAATTAGTTTTTAGTCTACTGGACCTAAATTTTCTTGTCCAGTTAAGATTAACCTATTTATAAGTTTAATAAATGGGAAAAAAACCACCCTTAAATAAGACAAGGATGAGGAATTTTTCTTATTTATTTTTGCTTTTAATCAAAAAAAGGAAACCAGTGTGCATTCACATTGGTTTCCACTTTGATTCATGCCTTTAATCGATTATTAAAATGAACAAGCCGGTCTAAATCTGCAACCATCCTACGACAATTAATATAATCCTTTTTACGGCGTTTTTCGACTCTCATTCTCACTGTATGATGTCTTCTGTAATCTTCATAACCTACACCATGAGCACTATGCATCGCTTTTTCCATTTCGCTCGTATAACTTAATTGTAAATGATTGATAACAAATCATTCCTTTCAGTTTTTTTCCCCTGGGCGAATTGTTCTTTTACGTAGGTTTCATCTTATCATTGAATACAAGGTCACACAAAGTCAAAAAAACAGTGTATTTTGCTGTATACAGGAATGTCATTCAAACTCGAGAATATAGCACTGACATCCTTACTTTTTTAGCCATATCCTTCCATATAGTGCACAACCTAAAAAAAATCCCAAAAAAGGATGAAACAGGATTTATAAAATATACTCAATAATAGGCTGTAAATTGTCGTTTTAGAAAGCAGAATTATATCATTTACATGTTTCGATAGGAGATTTACTCATAATTTAGGAGGATCCATCGCATTTCATAAGAAAGTGACGATGAAAACTCTTTCTAATCATACAGGAATGTGAAGAACGATATTGAATTATACACCTACAAGAAAAATAATCTTGTAACAAATCGGAAAGGTTGTGAGTTTATGAGACTTTCGAATGTGCAGCCTAAGAAAAACTTCAGTTACATCTTCGTTCAATTTCCGGGGATGAAAATGAATGTACCTATGCTTTCTGACGAAGAAGGAACGGTGATGAAAGAAGATGTTGCTTTATGTGTCCAATTAAACGGTAAAGAGAAGGTAAATCAATTATTCTTTGTACGCACCCAGAGTATAAAACCTTTTGATTTTACAGATGAAGGAATTGGTGCAAAAGCATATTATCGAGTCATTAAGCACAAAGAAAACTCTCAAGACTCACACACGAAAGAACCCGAAGAATTCGTCACGTTTATCACAGATGAAGTTAACATTTTACAAAAGAAAACTGAAACCGGATATAACTTCATCTTGGTCGTAAACAAACGTGAAATCGGAATAGTCGCTTCGATTGAAGAAGAAGTTTTCCAAACCGAGAAAGGACTATTAGTACTTAATGAGAAAGTGAAAGAGCGTGTCACTGTTAACAAAGATAGCAAGAAAAATAGGAATGCCTTCGTAAGGAGGAAGAAAAAGAGAATAATCACGGGAGGTAATGTCTTTCAGGATCATGAAGTTCTTGAGCCGATCCGAATTCCTTTGGAGGACGTTAAAAGAAAAGTTAAAGTATTTTCTCCTGCCGAATTAGATTTCATCGGTCCAGGTGATCAGAACCCATCCAATTTAATGTTGAGGAGGTGTTGATTAGGATTGTCCTTTCGGAAAAAACTTCATACTAGTAAAATCGAAACAAAAGGATTAAATGGATAATCCTTTTCGATAAATAAACTTTAGGAAAGGAATGAATTATTGGCTGTAAGCCTAATAATTACTAAGGAAAACTAACGAATCCATTTAATATAGGGACTTAACCAACGAGTTAAGTCCTTTTTACTGTTCAGACAATTACATACTCAGACTTTTGATGCCGTGAAACATATTGATTATTAGTAACCCAAAATCGCCATGGATAATCACGGGCTTCACCAGATTTATCAATTCCTATCCTTTTTCCGACTGATATGCTTTCTGGACAAAAGCCTTTGGCAATAAATAATCGCGGAGGACTGAGGGGACGTCCATAGTCCTCCATGGTAATGCCCAATGATTTTGTTAGTTTGCCAGGGCCATTTGTCAATTTTGAAAGTTCTTCAATGCCCCTCCTTATTTTCATAAGCTCGAGACCATCTCGCGGTTCAAGGGCACGAATCAAAACGGCTTCAGGATTTTCTTCACCGCCGCTAACCACATTGAAGAGGCAGTGCCTATGCATAACATAGGTATAGGCCAGGCCGGACCGTTGGAACATGACCTCGGTTCTTGCCGTCCTTCTATTATTGTAGCTATGTGCAGCCCGGTCACCAGGACCTATGTAAGCCTCTGTTTCTACAATATATCCTGCTGTCATTCCTTCATTCGTTTCTTTTACAAGGAGGCATCCGAGCAATGCCTTTGCCAGGTCAAGCGTGGGCTGAACATAAAATTCCTCGGGTAATGGTACTATTTCTTTTGTAAATTCTCCCACGTTTATTGCCCTCCATAAAAATGATTTACTTAAAAACTATGGACAAAAAAACCAATAATTAAACATTCGTATAAATTTTTAATCTATAACCTAATCCTTTCATCAAAAAAAAGCTGCCTTAAGGACAGCTCTAAAAAATATCTCTTCAACAACTTAATCTTGGTCATCAAGTTCAATAAAATAATAATCCTAACGGTAGGAAACTGCCTCAATTGTTTCTATAAAATTTTGCTCAACCCCTTTTACTTAACTAGTAATTCGACACCAATTTTAAATGAGGCCTCTGTTTTTTCAATAACTTCCTCAACCGATACTCCGTCTTGGGTTTCCACGAGAACCATTCCTTCAGAAGTGAAATCAAATACAGCCAAATCTGTTATTAAACGGTGGACCACTTCTTTTCCAGTAAGCGGAAGTGTACACTCTTTTTTGACCTTTGATTCTCCGTGCTTATTAACATGTTCCATAATAACCACAACACGTTTTGCGCCGTTTACTAAGTCCATGGCTCCGCCCATTCCTTTGACCATCTTCCCTGGAATCATCCAATTAGCCAAATCTCCTGTTTGAGAAACTTCCATTCCCCCTAAGATAGCAAGGTCGATGTGACCACCGCGAATCATTGCAAATGATTCTGCACTGTCGAAATAAGAAGCACCAGGCACAGCAGTTACCGTTTCTTTTCCCGCATTTATTAAATCGGGGTCTTCTGCCCCTTCAACCGGATAAGGTCCAATGCCCAATAAGCCATTTTCTGATTGAAGCAAGACGTTGTATTCGCTTGGAATTTCATTGGCAATAAGGGTAGGGATCCCAATCCCTAAATTTACGTTCATTCCATCCTGAATTTCTTGAACCGCACGTTTTACAATGGTTAATCGCGCATCCTTCAATCCACTCACTCCTTGTCTTTTTTAAACTATTAGGCTTGTACTACTGTACGTCTTTCTATCCGTTTTTCATAGTTTGTTCCGAGCAGCACACGTTGAACGTAGATTCCTGGCGTATGGATTTCTTCTGGATTTAAATCTCCTACCCCAACGATTTCCTCGACTTCTGCAATTGTAATTTTCCCGGCCATTGCAGCCAATGGATTAAAGTTGCGTGATGTTTTTCGGAAAACAAGGTTTCCAAGCGGGTCGGCCTTCCAGGCTTTCACCAGGGCAAAATCACCGACAATTCCCTCTTCTAATAAATAGGTTCTTCCATTAAACTCCTTGTGCTCTTTTCCTTTTGCAATTGGAGTTCCCACCCCAGTAGCCGTATAAAAACCAGGTATTCCGGCGCCGCCGGCACGAATTCGTTCAGCAAGCGTTCCTTGAGGGACTAGTTCGACCTCAAGCTCACCGCTTAAAAACTGCTTTTCAAAAATTTTATTTTCACCGACATACGATGAAACCATTTTCTTAATTTGCTTATTTGCAAGCAGCAGACCAAGCCCCCAATCATCAACGCCACAGTTATTACTAACGATTGTTAAATCCTTCGTTCCTTGATCTCTTAGGGCAAGAATTGCTTTTTCCGGGATTCCGCACAGTCCGAAACCACCAACAATGATGGTATCGCCATCTGAAATATCTTGTATTGCTTCCACAAATGAGTTTACAATTTTTCCATTCTTCACAGGTCAGCCTCCTTATTAAAATATAGTCTCTTACATTTGAAATTAACTGTTATAAATTAGACCGGATATACAGAGTGTTTTCGTTCTGAAAAAATGAGATATTTTGAAGTGTATGCCTCAAAACGATTAACAAGCTCTTTACGCAATGAGTTTGCTGGAATAATACCGTCAATCACCATTTCGGAAGCTAAATGGTAAATATCAATGTCCTCTTTATATTCCTCACGTTTTTGTTCTATGAATGCGGTTCGCTCCTCTTCAGGAAGCTCTGCAATTTTATTAGCATAAACGGCATTAACTGCTGCTTCTGGTCCCATAACCGCAATTTGAGCAGAAGGCAATGCAAGACAAGCATCCGGTTCAAATGCAGGGCCAGCCATTGCATAAAGACCAGCTCCATATGCTTTACGTACAATAACAGAAATTTTTGGAACACTTGCTTCAGCCATTGCTGAAATCATTTTCGCACCATGACGAATGATTCCTGCCCGTTCTACCTTTGTACCTATCATAAATCCAGGCACATCAACTAAAAACAAAAGGGGAATATGGTAGGCATCACAAAGATTAATAAATTTTGCGGCCTTATCTGCTGAATCGTGGAATAATACCCCGCCTTTAACACGCGGCTGATTGGCAATGATTCCGACAGGTTTTCCATCCATGCGGGCAAGTCCTGTAATAAGTTCGCCAGCAAAAAGTTTTTTGATCTCAAAGAAGGAGTCTTCATCAATAATCCCGTTTATTAGATCATGCATATTAAATGGTGCATTCTGATTAGCCGGAATCAGCTCTTCTAATGGTTTTTTCAATGGTTTAGGAGCCACAGACTCACGAACTGGCGGTTTCTCTGAAAAATTAGCAGGGAAATAAGAAAGATAGTTTCTTGCTATTGAAATGGCTTCTTCTTCATTTTTTGCAAGAACATCACCACAGCCTGAAACAGAACAGTGCATGCGAGCGCCGCCCATTTCCTCCAAGGTTACTTTTTCACCAATAACCATTTCGGCCATTCTCGGTGATCCCAGGTACATCGATGCATTTTTATCAACCATAATAACAATGTCACAAAAAGCTGGAATATAGGCTCCACCAGCAGCAGATGGTCCAAACAGAATACAAATCTGAGGAATTTTACCTGAAAGTTTTACTTGATTGTAAAAGATTCTTCCTGCCCCACGACGCCCAGGGAACATTTCCACCTGATCCGTTATCCGCGCTCCAGCAGAATCTACCAGGTATAATAATGGTACCCGAAGTTTTTCTGCTGTTTCTTGGATTCGAATGATTTTCTCAACCGTCCGAGCTCCCCAAGAACCGGCTTTGATCGTTGAATCGTTTGCCATCACACAGACAAGCTGGCCATTAATCTTGCCCATCCCTGTCACAACACCATCTGCAGGAAGATCCCCCGCCATGCAGTTTGCAAATAGCGCATCTTCCAGTTCAAAGCCAGGATCGAATAATAATGATAAACGCTCGCGGACGAACAGTTTTCCCTGCTCTTCGTTTTTTTCGTGATATTTGGGAGCTCCGCCCTTTTTGATTTGTTCGACTCGATCATTCAGTGTTTGTTGTAGAGGTTTCATATCCACTGTCATTATTTTTCCTCCTATTAATCTAGTTTTCTTATTCACCATTGTAGATTGGGGCGCGTTTCTCCTTAAAAGCCAGTAATCCTTCTAAACGATCTTTTGTTGGCATCGTCACTTCATAGGCATTTTGCTCAATGGCCAGACCGGTGTTTATTTCTACATCATAGCCTTTATCGATTGCAAACTTTGCTTGTGCAACGGCAATCGGGCCATTCCGAACAATTTGTCCTGCAATTTCTAACGCTTTATCAATTAAGCTTTCAACAGGGACCGTGTACTCTACTAATCCAATCTCAAGGGCTTCTTTTGCATCAATTCGTCTTGCAGTGAAAATCAGCTCTTTTGCACGTCCCTTTCCTACTAATCTTGGTAAACGCTGTGTTCCTCCTGCACCAGGAATAATTCCCAATGATGTTTCCGTCAGTCCAAGTTTCGCAGTTTCAGAGGCAATACGGATATCACAAGCGAGCGCTAGTTCAGTTCCTCCGCCAAAAGCAACGCCGTTCACTGCCGCTATGACCGGTTGGGGTAAAGATTCTAGAGAGTTGATAGTTTCACGGATCAAAGAAACCGTCTTCCTCACCTGAACCGGATCCATTCCAGCTCGTTCCCTTAAATCAGCTCCCGCACAAAAAGCTTTCTCCCCAGCCCCTGTAATGATGATACAGCGGACTAATCGATCATATTTACTGGTAAGAATGGCGTCCTTGAGCCCCTTTAACATCTGTAAGGATAAAGCATTAGCAGCTTCCGGCCTATTTAAAGTAATCATCACGATTCCGTTTTCCATCTTGTTAACTAATATGGTTTTACTCATGATCTCACCTTTCTCACAAAGCATTTCTAAGCTTTCCACTCAGCATGGAACTCACGGCTTGAAAACTTTTACTTGGTAAAGGTCTGCCAAGTTTCTCCTGAATGAATTGGGATGCAGAAGTGAGCTTTTGTTGATCAGCACCAGTGTGAATTCCCATCCCGTGAAGCATATAGAGTAAATCGTCTGTTGCCACGTTTCCGGATGCTCCAGGTGCATAAGGACAACCACCTAGGCCGCCAAGCGAAGAATCAAAAATGGTAATTCCCATTTCTAACGATACTAAGATGTTGGCCAAAGCCGTTCCACGTGTATCATGAAAATGCATCGCTAATTTATCTGCTGAAAATCTTTTCAATAAAACTTCCAACACATTTTGAACTTGCTTTGGATTTGCCACACCGATTGTGTCCCCGAGAGACAACTCTGCAATACCCATTTCAAATAATGTTTCGGACACTCTTATGACCGCATCGATATCAACATCCCCTTCATAGGGACAGCCAAAAACGGTCGAAACATAACCTCTGCTTAATTTTCCTGCTGAAATGGTTTCTCTGACCAAATCCCGTAACACAGGGAAAGTCTCGTCAATCGTTTTATTGATATTTTTTAGGTTATGTGTTTCGCTTGCTGACATAAACACTGCTACTTCATCAATGTTCGCTTTAAATGCCCGTTCCAAACCTTGAAGGTTAGGAACGAGTGCTGTATAGGTGACACCAGGCACTTTGGTAATGCCAGTAGCAACGGTAACTGCATCTGAAAGTGCAGGAATCCATTTGGGATTAACAAAAGAGGTAATCTCAAGATGTTTTAGTCCACTATCTGACAATTGATTAATCCAAGCAATTTTATCTTCTGTTGATATAAATGCCTTTTCGTTTTGCAATCCATCACGAGGACCAACCTCTTTAATCGTTACACCTTTCGGCCACTTCATTGTTTCATCTCCTTTCCACCTTTATCCAGGCTTTATTCAACTACTACAATGACGTCGCCTTCATTAACAAAGTCGCCTTCGTTCACTTTCACTTCTTTCACCGTTCCATCGAATTCAGCTGCAATTGGAATTTCCATTTTCATCGATTCTAAAATCACTACATCTTGGCCCTCTTCTACCTGATCTCCAGCTTTAACTAATACCTTCCATACATTTCCTGCCATGACTGCAATTACTTCACTCATGATAATTCCTCCTATTTTACGTTATTTTCTTTTTTAGTTTTTAAATACTTGTTAACAAAGTCTGTTGTCGTATCACCTGAATGGAATGCCGAGTGGGCAATAACCTCTTGCAGCATTGGGATATTTGTTTTAATACCTTCAATATGATAATCAGCTAATGCAGCTTGCAGACGATTTATTGCCTCTTCACGATTGCTGCCTTTGACGACAAGCTTAGCAATCATTGGATCATAAAAAGGGGTGACTGCGGATTGACCGTGAATGGCTAATTCATGTCGAACTCCAGGACCGTTCGGCAACTCTAATTTTGTTATTTTTCCAGGTGAAGGGAAAAATGTTTTGGGATCTTCCGCATAGATTCTAACCTCAATGGCATGACCCTCACGTTTTACGTCTTCTTGAGAAAATTTCAGAGCTTCACCTGCAGCAATTTGTAATTGTTTTTCAACTAAATCCAAACCTGTAATTTCTTCCGTAACCGGATGCTCTACTTGTAAGCGAGTATTCATTTCAAGAAAGTAGAAGTTTTGCTCTTCATCAACTAAGAACTCGATTGTTCCTGCATTTTTATACCCAATTGATTGGGCAGCTTTTACTGCAGCCTCCCCCATCTTGGTACGAGTTTTTTCAGTAATAAACGATGATGGGGCTTCCTCTACGACTTTTTGATGACGGCGTTGGATCGAACATTCACGTTCCCAAAGGTAAACGGTATTTCCAAAACTGTCTGCCAAGATTTGAATCTCAATATGTCTTGGATTTTCAACAAATTTTTCAATATACATTGCTCCATCGCCAAAGAAATCAGTAGCCCGCTTTTGGTTCCCCGCAAATGCTTTTCGGATTTCATCCCCGTTATGGACCACCTGCATTCCAATTCCGCCACCCCCTGCGGAGGCTTTTAGCATAACGGGATAACCGATGCGGCCCGCCGCTTCTACCGCTTCCTCTTCATCTGCCAGTGGGTAGGTAATCCCTGGAACGACAGGAACACCTGCTCCCTCCATTGCTTTGCGTGATTCAATCTTACTTCCCATTTTAGAAATAACCTCTGGAGAAGGCCCGATGAATACAAGTCCTGCTTCCTCACAGCGGCGGGCAAAGTCCGTATTTTCAGACAGCAAGCCATATCCCGGGTGAATAGCCTCCGCTCCTGAAACCTGAGCGACCTCTAGAATTTTATTGATATTTAAATAGCTTTCTGCGACACGGGAACCTCCGATTAAATAGGCCTCATCTGCCATTTTTACATGGGGAGCATCCGTATCAGCCTCTGAGTAAACTCCAATTGTCGTAATCCCTAAGGCTTTGCATGTACGGATTACACGGACAGCAATTTCGCCACGATTAGCAATTAAAACTTTTTTGAACATGCCTTTCCACCCTTTCTATCTTCTATTTAAGAAGGTTCAAAACTCGTCAGCATTACAAATGCCTAAACTTTGATGATTAAGGAGATATGTAAAAATCTAATTATTTATTTTGCAACATTCTTTACGTTTATCTTTAACTCTTAATCTAGTAATATGGAACCAGTCATTTGCCGGTGATTTTCCTGACAAATGACTGTCTCTAATTAATAACTATTTAACTGATGACTTTTCAGCAACTATTTTTTGAATTTGCGCAACCGTCGTCGGGTCTTCTAGTCCTGTAATGTCGCCGGAAACCTTTCCTGATACAACAATTTCCTTTAATAAGCGGCGCATGATTTTTCCGCTGACTGTTTTCGGCAACATATCTGTAAAAATAATTGATTTTGGGGTTGCAATCTTACCAATTTGTTGAATGATGTGATTATTTATTTGTTGTTTTAGTTCCTCTGTTCCTTCATAGCCATCGGCCAAACGGACAAAGGCGAGCGGAACTTCTCCTTTAATTTCATCTGGGATCCCAATGATGGCGCTTTCAGAAACACCCTCACATTCAAGTACAGCACTCTCCATCTCCATTGTACTTAAGCGGTGTCCTGCTACATTAAATGCGTCATCTGAACGGCCAACTACCCATAAATATCCATCATCATCTAATAATGCTAGATCGCTGGCATAATAGCAGCCATCCACTTGGCTATAATAGGATGCGTAATATCGGTCTGGTTCTTTCCAAAGTGTCCGGCATAGCATAGGAAATGGTTTTCTAATAACCAGATTTCCTAAGACACCAGGTTTAACTGGGTTGCCTTCTACATCAACGATATCCATAACCGCACCTAAAAAGGCAGTACCTGAGGAACCTGGTTTCATCGGCGTCAGCCAAGCTGCTCCAGCTATAGGCGATCCTGCTGTTTCGGTTTGGCCCCAAGTATTATTGATATATACCTTCTTCTTTCCTAAAACTTCATATGTCCAATGCCAGGTTTCCGGATCGAAAGGTTCTCCAACAAGGGAAATGACATCGAGGCACGATAAATCAAATTTCTCTAATGCCTTTTCTCCCATACTTTTTAACATTCTTAATGCTGTTGGGGCAGTAAACAGTTTATTCACCCTGTATTTTTCAATGATTTGGTAAAAACGATCTTTTGCTGGATAATCAACAGCCCCTTCAAAGACAACGGTTGTTACACCATTCGCTAAGGCACCTGTAATTCCCCAAATATGCATGGTTAACCAGCCGATATCCGCGGTACACCAGAAAACATCGTCTTGATGGTGATCCATATGATACTTGGCATATGTGTAATTCTGTGTGACAAAAGCCATGCCGGAATGCACGACGCCTTTTGGTTTACCTGTCGTACCACTTGTATAAAACACAATACCGCTCTCATTAGCTTCAATTCTCTCTGGTTCACAAACGATACTTGCCGCTTTTGTCTGCTCATGCCACCAGTAATCCCGGCCATCTTTCATTTGAACCTCTGAACCTAATCGGTCAACAACAATGACTGCTTCGATCGATGGAATAAATGGTACAACATGATCAACTTTTTCTTTTAAAGGAATGAATTTACCCCGACGTTCAGTTGCATCCGCAGTGATTAATACTTTGGGCTCAAAATTGATGAGACGGTCTGTCAATGATTTTTCCGAATATCCTGAGAAAATTGTATTGTAAATAGCACCAATTCGAAAACAAGCTAAAACGGAAATAAAGGCTTCTGCCAGATTGGGAAGAAAAATAGCAACACAATCACCTTTTTTTACACCAAATGATTTAAGAACATTCGCAAAACGATTTACTTCAGCAAGAAGCATATTATACGTGTAAAATTTGGTGTCCCCGTTTTCACCCTCCCAAATGAGAGCAGTCCGGTTTCCTGCCCCATTTTCGATATGCCGATCAAGTAAATTTACACTTGGGTTACTAATGCCGCCGGCAAAAAAGCGAAAATCGGGGAGCTGTCCACTAATGGTTTCATCCCATGGTTCATACCAAACAAGTTCACGGGCTGCACGATCCCAAAATTTAGCAGGATCTTCTTGTGATTGTTTAAGCAGTTCATGATATGCTTTACTGCTCCCAATGGAGGTTGAACGAACTTTTTCTTCTTCTGGATAGATGAGTTTGCTATTTGAAACTACTTGTAAAATTCCACTGATATCCATGTAATGGCTCCTTTAACAATTTTTATTTCATCACTATGTCTCTATTAGGCTGTTGATTTCCGCTCCAATCAACGTAGTCTTTAAGATCAACCATCACCTTTAACACAGCCAATCCTATAAAAAATTTATTAACATCCAATTTGTTTGGCAATAACCATTCGTTGAACTTCAGATGTTCCTTCACCAATTTCTAAGAGTTTCGCATCACGGAAGAATCGCTCTACTTGATATTCCTTCATATATCCATATCCGCCATGAATTTGAACGGCTTGATCACATGCTCTCATGCATATTTCCGAAGCAAATAATTTCGCAAATGCCGCTTCCTTTTTAAAGGCTCTTCCTTGATCCTTTAACCAAGCTGCTTTAAAAACCATATTCCGGGCTAATTCAATATTCATTGCCATGTCAGCTAATTTAAATTGGATTGCCTGGAAGTTGGCTAAACTCTTTCCAAACTGTTTTCTTTCTTTTGCATATTGAAGAGCTTTTTCATAGGCCCCTTGAGCAATACCTACAGCCATAGCACCGATTCCAATTCTTCCGCCATCAAGCGTAGCTAAAAACTGTTTGTAACCGTTTCCATCTGTTCCCAGCAGATTTTCTTTAGGAACCCTTACATTCTCTAAGATAAGTTCTGTAGTATTTGAGGCATGCAGACCCATTTTTTCGTAGTTGTCGATTACAGTGAATCCTGGAGCTTTGGTAGGAACAATAAATGCGCTGATTCCGTTGATTCCTTTTGAGCGGTCTGTTACCGCTGTCACTGCAAGGTGATTAGCATAGCTTGCATTTGTAATAAAACATTTTGAGCCGTTAATGACCCACTCATCTCCATCAAGAACTGCTGTTGTTTGGGTTCCCCCTGCATCGGAGCCTGCATTCGGCTCAGTCAATCCAAATGCTCCAAAAGACTCTCCCGTACAAATTGGTGTTAAGTATTTCTCTTTTTGCTCATGTGTACCAAATAAATTAAGTGGAGCCCCTCCCAATGAAATATGTGCTGAATATGTAATTCCTGTTGATGCACAAACACGACTAAGTTCTTCAACGACAATTGCAAAGCTGATCGTGTCAGCCTCACCACCACCGTATTGTTCAGGAAAAGGCAGACCCATGATCCCTAACTCTGCTAATTTTGCAAAAATTTCCTTAGGGAATTCCCCCGTTCGATCACGTTCATCTGCACCAGGTGCAACTTCTGCATCAGCAAAATCACGAATTAACTTGCGTATCATCTCTTGTTCTTTCGTTAAATCAAAATTCATTTATCTACAACTCCTTTCTAAATATTCTGATTGTTTTAACCGAAAAAAATTAATCCACCACTACTTATCTTTACGCTGAACTCCTTTCATTATTTTCAAAACTTTCTTATAATAAGAATATAATCATTATGAATATTATGCTATGTACATTTTCATGAATATTATTATGAAAAATTTGTGTCTTTTACACAAAAACAGGAAAATGGATGAAATGTAAAAAATCGTAGAGAAAGGATGATGACAGATGCAAGATACCTTAACTCATCGGCAACTAAAGTCCTTAATCCATGTGTCAAACGTTATCAATTCCAAATTAGATATTGATACGATCTTTGATTCAATCATGAATGAAACGATATCTGTCGTTGAAGCGGCAGGAGGAGGCTCTATATGGATTTTTGACAAAAGCCAGAATCGACTCATCGCAAAATCAGCTCAAGGATTATTTTATCCACATATATTTAGGCAAATTAAACTAGTTAGCGGTGAATCTATGACTGGGATGTCTTTTGCTGCAAAAAAATGTCTCATTTTTTGGGATGAGGTAGAAATTAAACAGGCGCTGTCAACATTAACGCCATATAACAGAGATTTATTGGATCAGTCTATTCCGAGTAATTTTCATTTTACATCTGTCATTTCTTCACCTATTTTACAAAACGGAAAATGTATTGGCGTGATTACATTGGACTCTTTTGAACAATCTTTGCAGTTTAAGCAAGAGGATATTAATCTATTAGAAGCGATTGGCCACCAAGCAGCAGTTGCCTTGGAAAAATCCAGTCTTTATTATGAGAAGGAAAAAATGGTTCAGAAGCTTTCCCATTCAATCGAAATACATAGGAACCTGGCCAATCTCGTTGTAAATGGAGAAGGAATTCAGTCGATAATGAATTTTATACATAAAACAATAGGACAACATATGTTTCTCTTTGATGAAATAGGTGAACTTAGGGCTTCTGCCTGCTATTCTTCCTTTTCAATTGAAATGACCGAGTATATGAAAGCGTATGCAAAACAAATTATCCTAACACTTGAAAACTCACATACCGTTTCCGAAATAACATTAAATGATGAAATGTATCAATTAGTTGTATTGCCACTTGGGTCCAAATTAAAGTCTCTAGGCGGGCTAATCATCCTTTCAAAACAAAAAATGAATGAGGTGGATATCGCTGCTCTTGAACATGCTTGTACAGTCATTTCACTTGAACTGGGAAAAGAGCAAGCCGTTTTTGAAACACAGCAGCGTTTAAGAGGGGAATTCGTGACCAAGCTTTTTTCAGGACAGATCGATGAAGCACTTATTCAGAAAGCAAAAAATTTAAATTTTGACCCTAACCGAAACTATGTTGCCATACTTATTAATTTTGAGGATAAGTTAAACGAGCAAAAGGTAATCGGCGACCACTTCATAAGGAATTTACTCCATATGGCCAATACATTACTTGGGAGGAACTCGCAAGTAATGGCAGTAAGGGATGAAAATCAAATCGTTGCCCTTCTATCCTTGCATTCAAGAGTTTCTTCGTCCAATATTATTGCTGAATTAAAAGAACTTGCAAAAATTTTACAGCATGAGATTAAAAATAAATATAGAGAGTTAGACGTATCAATTGGGATTGGAAGAATTAAGCAAGGGCTTATTTTTGTCCACGAGTCATTTGTAGAAGCGACAAAGTGCATAAAGTTTCTCAAAAACTATCGTTTTGATCATAGAGTTCTTAGTTATACAGACCTTGGCGTTCAGAGGTTTATTTTACAAAATTCAAAGGAAGAATTGATTGATTTTATCCATGAAGTATTAGGTCCCCTCATTGAATATGAACAATCTAGAAAAGGCGAACTGTTAAGCACTCTGATTGTTTATTTAGACCAAAATCAAAACATAAAGAAAACGGCTGATTCTTTACATATTCACACAAATACCTTAAGCTATCGTTTAAAACGAATTGAGGAAATTCTATTAACGGACTTGAATGAAAGTCAACCATTATTTAATATTCATTTAGCCATCAATATATATCAATATATAAAAGATAACACTAGTGTTGCCTTAATTTAATTTCAAACTAGAGGTTACTTACTGATAACGTAAAAAACCGATTTCCTAATGGAACTCGGTTTTTTGTACTCTAATTATCTTTCTTATTTTCTAATACAAGCCATTTCCCCTCCCCCAGGAACCGCTTTCAGAATAGTATTAAATTTAAGTATGACGGTTTTACCACCATGCTCAGTCATTTTCTATTTTTCAACCGGCTCCCCAGCTTTTCCCCAATGCGTTTTAGGAATCTCGGTTACGAGAACTCTTATATTCTCCTTCGGTGAATCCAATGTTTCGGATACGGTGGTCGTGACATTGCGAATTAATTCAGCTACTTTTTCTTTCGGTCTACCTTCCATCATTTGCACATGAATAATAGGCATGAAAATCCCTGCTCTCTACAATTATTAATCTGTCACGGTAAAAGACACTTCGCCAAAACCATCAAATTTCCCGCTGACAACATCGCCAAAGTTCAACTTAACGGCAGCAGTAATGCCGCCAGTAATAATCACGTCACCCTTACAAACCTTTTCACCCTTTCTTGCCAGCATATTGGCAAGCATCGCCACAGAGTGGGCTGGGTGGCCAAGGACAGCAGCCCCTGCGCCCAATTCCTTGATTTCACCATTAATAGTAAGCGTAGCTCCGACAAGGTCTAGTTCAAATTGTTCCGGTTTTTTTAAGGTGGTGCCTAACACAACTCGTGACGTTGAGGCATTATCAGCAATCACATCCGGTAAAGTAAACTGGAAGTTTTCATAACGGCTGTCGATAATTTCCAACGCTGGAAGAACGTATTCCGTTTTTGCGAGAACCTGGGCGCCTGTCATGCCTGGGCCTTCAATATCTTCTCCTATCACAAATGCAATCTCTGCTTCCACTTTCGGATGGATCAAATCACTTAAACGGACTTTACCGCCATTTTCTATCAACATATAATCAAACACATATCCATAAATAGGCTCTTCAATGCCCATTTGCTTCATTTTGGCAAAGCTTGTTAAGCCCATCTTAGGACCAACTATTCTTCTTCCTTCATTTAATTTGCGGTTTACGATTTCTTGTTGAACAAGATACGCTTCCTCCACCGATAAATCTGGCTTCATGTTCACTGTTACCTTTGGAACATCACGCCGATCTTCCTCCGCTGAAACAAGGTAATTAGCAATATCCTGGTATTGACTCATTTTGGTATCTCCTTTTCTCCGTTTTAAAAATGGACGCTTACCTGCCCAATGTGTGCGAATCTTGCCGTAAATGAATCCCCTGCACCTTGGTTAATGAAACTTGATTTAATCGTCGTTTCAACTCCCTCATCAAGATCTGAGTCTGCAAAAATAATATTTGGATTTTTACCGCATTGTTCAAACGATAGTTTTTTCAAGGAACTAGATGCTGCTTTCATAATAGCAGAACCTCTTCCTAGTTCACTAATTTTTCATCCCTTTTTTTAAGAAGCAAATCGGCAAAAAGCAATCTTCTTTATTCATCCATTATTGTGTGTAGAGCCTCGATTAAATAGAAGAATGATGCCAAATTTGATAGGAGTTCCTTGGGAAACAACATAGGTAAATAAACGTATTTCACAGAAAAAAAGAGTACGGAAACTTTTTTCTCCCAAACTCCCTTTTTTTATTTATGACTTTTCAATTTTGGTTAATTCTTTATTTAGAGTGTTCACCATTTTTTCAGTGAATCTACTAAAAATTCAAATTTTGGTAGCGCTCTGCAACAAACGCCCAATCACTTAAAAACAAAGACCATAAGTTAGGACGCCGTCTTACAGCCAACGGATGGTAAGCCACCGCTGTCTGATATCCATGAACATTGTGCCAAGTACCTCGCAATGTCTTAACATCAACTTCAGAATTTTGAAAAAAGGATTGGACGGCTACATTTCCTAAGCATAGAATAAGATTGGGCTTTTTCTGTAGGATCTGTTGTTCTAAATGAACCATGCAGGTTTGGCGCACATGATCTTTTTCATAAGCACGCACCGGTCTTCTTTTTAGGATAAAAGTCACGTAAAGGTCGTCCGTCTTCAAGCCAACTTCTCTGGCAGCTTGTTGTAATGTTTGTCGTGTTCCGCAAACAATTAGATTCCCTTCTCGATCCTCTCTGGCTCCTGGGTTATCTAGTATAACCATTATAGGCGCTTCTGGATTTCCTTCTCCCCAGACCATACGTGATCCGTGCTTATAAAGACCGCATTCATGGCAATCTTCAAGGTTAACAGGGGTCGGTTCCTCCGGCCATATTTCCGGACAAAAAGCAGACATAGCTTCCATCTCCTGGTACTTGTGTTTGGAATAAATTGAAATTACCATCCGTTTTAATGGTGAAAAAAAGCAGCCAAGAATATCTTGGCTGTTTATTTAACGATCAAGTCCCTTTTTATTCTTTTCAGTATTATCATTTGGTGAGTCACCGGTACCATTTTTACTTTTACTATTAGGTGTTCCATAAATTTGATTATCTTTTGTTACTTTTGCTCCAGTTAGAAAATCATCCTTAGTTTTCATCCTCATCATCTCCTTTTATTAATCAGTTATATTATCTATGGAAAGGATAAGAATTATACTGAATAACTAAATTTGGGTAATTGTGTAATGGAGGAGAGCTTATCACATATTGATACTAGAAAACGAAGAAAGCGACCCCGAAATTGGAGTCGCCTTTAATAACTTTTGAAACTTTTCAAGTAACTGTTTAGCACTTTTCTATACCGCCATATATCTTTATTATCAACCGGAAGCTCATTTAGATCCCAAAAAGCTTGATACTTCCTATGAGCAGTAAGCGTGCCATCAGGATATCGCATAAATGTAACAGTGCCGTTGTTTTGATCATCTTGTAGGACAATGTAGTGCTTCGAACCATCCCAGCTGGCCAAATCACCAAACCTCTCACAAAAGAGCTCAACATCGGCTTTACTTCGAATAACCATTTAATTCACTCCTTGATAAAATTATTTGATTACCGCTCTTATACCGTGGTTTCTTGAGAGGAATGGACTTTTAGTTGCTTGGGTATTAATTGAAAAGTGAATTTCAAATATATTTGCTAGAAATATATTAAATAAAAAAATTAAAATTCGAGCGTTTATCATTGATTTGATAGTATTATAACATAACTGAAATGGATTTGCCGAAATGAATGTTAGGGTAATACTATGAACATGATCCTTTCAAACTTTAAGTATTAAATAGACCCTAGTGCCTCCGCAAACCTTTTAATTCCTTCATGTATTAATTCTTCATTTTCCCTAGCAAATGTAAAACGAACAAAACCTTTTTTGGACCCCATCGTGTAACCTGGGACATAAATAACTCCTCTGCTGATTGATTCCTCCAGTAATTGCATTTCATTCACCTCTTTTTTTATCCTGCACCATATATGAATTCCTCCCTGAGGGATGGAGAAATCAACTTTATCCTTTAAATAAAATATAAGACTAGTAATAATTTGGTCTCTTCTCTTCTCTAATTGTTTGTTTAAATTTTCGATATGAGAATGGAAATTTTCCGATTCTAAAAAATCATTTGCGATCCACTGAGTAAAACTTGCATGACCAAAATCAATTTGCTGCTTCGCATCGGATAATCTCTCAATAACAGGTGTGGGGCCTATAATCCAACCAATTCTTAATCCAGAAGCAACGATCTTTGTTAAAGAGCTAATATATAAGACATTTCCGTTAATATCCATTGATTTTAGAGTAGAGATCTTTTCCCCTGTAAACGAGGTTAAACTATAAGGATCATCCTCAACCACAGGAATACCATGTTCTGAAGAAATTTCTAAGATCGCTTTCCGTTGCTTTTCTTGAAGTAAAGCTCCTGTTGGATTTTGAAAAGCAGGATTCAAAAATATCATTCGGATTCGATGCTTTTTATGTAACGAAAGTAAGTCATCCGGGTTAATTCCAACTTGGTTTACAGGTATGAAATAGGGTCTCAGTCCTGCTGATTTAAAAATCGGAAGATTATAGTTATATGAGGGATCTTCCAATGCAACTGCATCTCCTTGTTTTAATAGGCATTGAACCACCAAGTGCAATGCTTGTTGTGCCCCAGATGTAATTAAAATGGATGAAGGATTTGTTTCAATTTTTCTATATTGCTTAACATGCTTTGCAATCGTTTCTCTTAATATTGCGTTTCCTTGCGGGTGATCATAACCTAAGCTTCCTATAAACGATCTAGAAGAAGTAATCTCACTTAAGTATTTCAGCGGAAAAAGATCCTCTGACAGTTCGCCGCTAGCTAGATTGATTAACTTCTGTTTTACTGCTTCCTTCCTTATCCTCTGTGTTATAGGCAAGTTAGGTAAAAACGATCCTGCTTCAATATACCTGTTCCAGTTCGGTATACGTTTCTTGGTAATTCCCCAGATATCTTTACTTATGGTCGTCCCGCTTCCTCTATTCCTTTGTATTAGTCCATTGGACTCCAATTCATCATATGCTGCAACTACTGTACTTCTATTTATGTTAAGGTCCTTAGCTAAATTTCTTTCAGAAGGTAATGGTTTATCTGGAGGAAAAGTACCATCTGCAATTCCATTTTCGATATAATCAGCAAGTTGTTTATATATAGCTTTTTTGGCTTGGCGATCTGGTTTCCAATCCATTTATTTCAGTCCTTATTATGTAATGTAGTCTAACTATTATGTTTCTTTATTAATATTATTAATCGTTTGTTATGAACTTTAAAAAAACCCAATGTTCATAATAATTAATTACCATCCAAATTATCATAAATTTAACCATCCACTTTTATTATAACTTACAGCCCGTTGTTTT
This sequence comes from Neobacillus sp. C211, assembly GCF_051842875.1. Taxonomy (NCBI): domain Bacteria; kingdom Bacillati; phylum Bacillota; class Bacilli; order Caryophanales; family Bacillaceae; genus Neobacillus; species Neobacillus sp. C211. The sequence goes on along the minus strand of NZ_JBPXRO010000004.1, from coordinate 236,821 downwards.
GCGAAAAGGCCATCAAGTCAATACTAGAAGCGTAGAAAAGCGGCAAACAGCCTAAAAAGTCAAAAAAGGAATCCATGTCTGACCGGGTGGAATGGCTGATTCATGAAGGGAAAATTATATTAGAGGAGGAATCGCATTGACCAAGGAAGAGGTAGTCAAACTTTTAATACTTATTGAATCGGTTTATCCCAACTGCATTTTTAAGGACGAGACGGTCCAGCAATGGTTCCAATTTTGTTCTGAAATGGATTATGAAAAGGTAATGGCGAAGGTGAAAAACCACATTCGAAAAAGTCCTTTTCCACCTGCGATTGCTGAAATTGCGGTATTCTCTTTTGAAGAAAATAATTTTCCAGAAACATTACAAAAATGGATGAGGAAAGGACGGGAGAGAATTGAACACGAACGCGAATCTAACCAACGAAATACATTACCTGATTGGCTTGCTGAATATTCAGCAAGAAAATATGTTTAATTCCTCATTCACTTCTTGTGCTGAAAACATGGAGTTTGGCAAGAAAAGCAAATGAAAATAAAAATAACCCGATTAAGGCGTGCACAGTCTTAGTCGGGTTTATTCTTTCTAAAATAATGAACTGTTCTAAGAAAAAATGCCCAGATTACTTCTTCCGATATCTCCTTTCAGGGCGTCCTATGGTTCCGTAAATAACTTCTACTTCCATCTCATTAATTGCAACTAAATACTCAAGATATCTCCTGCCAGTAGAATGACTGGCTCCGATTATTTTTGAAAAATCATCTGCATTTATGTTTTCATTTATATCCTTTATTTGTTTCCTGACTTTTTTTAATGTATGTTTATCAATTCCCTTAGGCAGTATTTCAGGTGGTTCCTCCTGGGCTAAAACCGCTTCCCGTGGTTGTTTTACTCTAAAAAAATCGTTAACATCTTCCTGTTCAACAATTGTTAATTTAACTAGTTTTTCTCTAGTCTCTTTGAACTGTTCCAGCACTTCAAGAAACTTGTTAATCATAATGGGTTTAAGGATGTAACTGTATGCTCCTCCCCTGATTGCTTCGCTTACAGTGCCAACATCATTAGCTGCTGTTATCATAATTACGTCCATACTTCTCAGTTTTCTTCTAATCTCCCATAATAAATCTGTCCCATTCATATCAGGAAGAAAGACATCGAGCAAAATAAGATCGGGAGTAAATACATTCAACATATCAAGTGCCTGCTTCCCCGTATTTGCAATGGCGACTACTTGAAATCCTTTTGCTTTATCAGTAAATTTTTCATAAATTTTAGCCGCTGTTTCATCATCTTCTATAATCATCACTTTGATTAGTTCCTTGGTCATCCTTAATACCCCTCTCTTAGCTGCCTTTTGGTAAAACGATTGTAAATTGAGCTCCGCCTGAATCACTTGTAGAAATAAAAATCTCCCCATCCAGTTTTTTTAAGGCATTTTTAACAATGGCTAGTCCTAGTCCATGATTTTCTCCTTCTTTTGTCGTAAATCCTTGAATAAAAATCATCTCCTGCCATTCTTCAGGGATTCCTTTACCGTTGTCTTCTATATCAAAAATGATATCGCTTCCAATATCTGTGAAGGAAACTTTTACATAGGCGCCATTAGAATTAGCCCGAACAGCTGCCTCCATGGCATTATCTATTAAATTACCAAGTATGGATACAAATAATTTAGTATTTAATGTAGAGGGGATATCTTCCAGGTTGCTGTCTTTATCGATTTCAAGTTCTACTTTTAATTCCTTTGATCGATTTATTTTTCCAAGCAGACAAGCCGCAATAAAAGGATCTTTAACTGAAGAAGTTAAAAAAACCACAATATCTTGACGTTCTTTGACTTCTTCTGAAATAAGTTCCCTTGCTTCGTCATACTGTTCAAGGGTAATCAATCCATAAATAGTGTTTAATCTATTTAAATATTCATGATTTTGCGCGCGGATATGGTCAGAAACGTTTTGTACTTTTGAAATCTCATCTATAATTTCCTCTATTTCGGAAACAGGCCGGATGGTTAATACGGCACCTCGTGTTCTTTGTTTCTCCAGAATCGGTGATGCGTCAACCAAATTTAATTGGTCACCAAAAATTACCTTTTGATTAATAATATTTTGTTGACTGCCCATTACGGATTCTATTAGAGCGTGTAGACGGCTATGCTTAATTCTCATCCCCTTCTCGATCTCATCGTGTTTCAACAACTCTCTTGCCCGTTTATTGATGGAAGTTACTTCACCGTCTATGTTGACTGCAACAGTGGCATCTCTAATTGATTCTAAGGTAGCTTCTTTTTCTTTAAACAAAAAGGATATTTCTTCTGGCTCAAGGTTAAAAATTAGTTTCTTTACCCTCTTTGATATAATAACTGCCCCAGTTATCCCAAATAACAAAATAAAAATAGAAAACTGAAGTAACTTAAGACGGTAGCTATGTACTTTTCCCTCTACTTCTGAGGTTAAGAAACCAACGGACGATACACCAATTATTTCTCCGTCCTTATTATAAATAGGGGTTTTTGCCTTAATCGCCTTTCCTGAAATTCCAGTTCCTTCATATATAATTGAGGCATTATTTTCAAATACCAGTTTGTTGCTTGAACCCATCGGCTTTCCTATATATTTTGTTATCTGGTGAGAGTACCGAATATTTTCTTTATTGCCAATTACTACATAGCCGGCTCCTGTGGATTTCCGTATTTCTTCTGCAATGGGCTGTATAGTTAAAGAAGGATTGGGTTCCTTAAATGCATCGATAATATGTTCCTTTTGAGACGTCATCTTCGCTACTGCCATAGCCTGGTTACCCAATGAAGTTTTAATCATATCGTCAATCATCATGGAAAAAAGAGCACTTACAGAAACAATAGTAATTAAAATAATAGTGGAAAAAAATACAACCATTTGTGTTAACAGTCGTGGTTTTTTTATTTTTTTGCCCAACTGGTTTCCCCTCGCTAAATATCTCAGAAGATGTGATTGTTCATATTATATATCAATAATAGCACTATTCTAATATTAGGTTCAATTCTATCAATTTTAATGTTTGTTATTATGTGAGTTCGCAGAAATTTTAGATTTTACGTAAAAAAAATAAAAAAAAAGATATTTATGGAAAAAATTAAAATTATTTGTTTTATATATTCCTTTGAATATCAACATGTTAATCTTTCTTAGAAAGCGCTATCAATTAGTGAACAGTGGGTACACTCTTCTAGTCTTGTTATTAATTTACTTTACTCTATGAAAAAATTTAAGTAAAAAATAATTTGTTATTTACTAAGATTTGTTGAACCCACAATTAATAACAAAGGAGGATTTAACGTATGCTATCTTTTTTGGGATTTTCTATGGTTGCAGTTTTTATGTATTTAATTATGTCAAAACGGCTAACACCCCTTGTCTCCCTCATGCTCATTCCCATCCTATTTGGTCTAATAGGGGGTTATGCGAATGATTTGGGTACGATGATGTTTGAGGGGGTAAAAGCTATTGCCCCTACCGCCATTATGATCTTTTTCGCCATTTTGTACTTTGGACTGATGATTGATACTGGTTTATTCGAACCCCTTATTGCCAAAATTTTAAAAATCGTCAAAGGTGATCCTTTAAAAATTGTTGTAGGTACAGCTGTCCTGTCGATGATGGTTGCTTTAGATGGTGATGGAACCACAACCTATATGATTACGGTTTCTTCCCTGCTTCCGCTTTATAAACGTCTAAGAATGAATCCTCTAATTCTTGCAGGAGTTGCCATGTCCTCAATGGGAGTAATGAATATGACTCCTTGGGGTGGAGCTTCTGCAATGGCGATGACTTCATTGAAACTTGACTCATCTGAGCTGTTTCTGCCACTCATTCCTGTCATGGGCTTTGGGCTTTTATGGGTTCTGGTTATATCCTTTATTTTCGGAAAAATGGAACGCAGGAGACTTGGAGTTATAGATATTGATGCATTTCGAGAAGTGGCCAGTACGGCTGAAATGGATGCAAAAATGGAGTTTAACTATCGCCGTCCAAAACTGGTATGGTTTAACTTTGCTTTAACCCTCATTCTCTTAGTTTTGTTAATTATGGATGTTATTCCACTCATGATTTTATTTATGGTTGCATTTGCTATTGCTTTATTAGTTAATTATCCAAATATAAAAGAGCAACAAGAACGAATCTCTTCACACGCAAGTAACGCAGTAGCGGTCGTCTCCATTGTTATTGCAGCTGGTATTTTTACAGGTATTATGTCAGGAACGAAAATGATTGATGCCATGGCTACTACTTTAGTGTCATTGATTCCTGAAGCATTGGGGCAGCATTTACCAGTAATCGTGGCTTTTTTAAGCGCTCCTTTTACTTTTTTCATGTCAAATAATGCCTTTTATTTTGGGGTACTTCCGATTATTGCCCAAGCCGCCGAGTCTTATGGCATAAGCGTTGCCGAAATCGGCCGTGCCGCCATATTGGGACAGCCTGTCCACGTTCTAAGTCCTTTAGTAGCAGCCGCACATTTATTAATAGGTATGGTAGGAATTGAATTTAGTGATTTACAGAGATTTTTAATTAAATGGGCACTAGGAACCACTACGGTGATGGTAATAGCCGCACTAATTTTAGGTGTTATTTCTTTATAAAAAAGAATTACATTATTGTCGTTGTTACTAGAAAATAAGAGGATGCTTTGTATCGTGTACAAAATACGACGAAGTTATTAAATTAAAACTTTTATCAAAGTAATAAGAGGTTAATTATTTTTGCTCACTAGATCGATGAGAACTGAATTATACCCATAATATGGACACAGCTTAATAAAAGGGCCTATGCCGCTAACTGATGACCTCGGTATTGCACCGTGGTCTTCTTATTTAATCCCACTGGTAATTATTAATTTTTTTATCCTTATTTATTACTCGTTTTCCCTAATACAAATAAAAATCCCACCTTCTATACAGAAAGTGAGATTTTTTCCCCTAATCCTCGATTCTATCATTGTGTTACCCTATTGAACGACTGCCTCTCCCTGGTAAATCCGAAAGGCTGGAACAATCGTGTCCGAAACAATTTCTTTTCCTTTTTCACGAATGAAGTCCAATTTATAATAGGAATCAAATCTTTGGCTGATTTCTGTTTTCACCAGTTCGGGCGGAGTGACAACAATGAATTGGAACTTTAGTTTTTCGGCCACGGCGAAAATCGGGTCAAGGACGTGTGCCGATGCTGCTTGTCCGAACGGATTATCACAAACTAAAGGCACCCAGCTTTGATCTGTTTCGCTTTTAACGGATAATAACATCATCATCATCACCATTCGGGCCGATAACTTCTGTCCGCCGCTGCCATCGGATTTCGTCCTAGAACCTTGATTAATAGTCTGCCAGGTTGAATAATGCTCTCTTTGAGGTTTCCCGTACATAAAGGCATTATCCGTTCGCATATTATATACGAGCAGCTCAGGATATCGATTTCGGAGTGATACAAATAAAATTTGCTCATCACTTATCAGTTGTTTTATTTCTTCGTCTAAGGCGCGATTATGATCATCAATCATATCAAATTGTTTAGTGATTTTATTAATAGCAGCTACAAAATGCTGCTTTAGAAGTGGTTCGATATCTTCCGCCTTTTTAGGTAAGATGTCTTCTTTGAGCTGAACGAGCGGAAAGGATCCTCGTTCATTTTTCAACTTCATTTTCGCAATCATCGAACGAATGGCCTCAGCAATGCTCATCACTTTCATGCTGGCACGGCTTGCCCAGAAGTTTTGAGCCTTTTCTGCCCTTTCTTTGTCGCGTTCTAATTGTTCCAACCCACTTTGTGAAAAACGCTTCATGTTTTTAACGATGCTCTGGATATGTGTATAATGCCTTGTATCCATATGATCAAGTGTGGTTAATACTTCATTTTTAAATCGAATCTCCCAATCTTTTCCTTCAATCGCAAGCTTTAAATTGCGCAGGGATTGATCGATTTTCGCATGCTTCTCTTGCCCCTCTTCCTGTATTGCTTGATGATCTCCACACCAGGATAAGATACATGCTTTGCCTTGAGTCTTAATTTTTTCTACATCCTCATTCGTAAATACTCCCGCTTCTTCCTTTAGGATTACGGATAAGGTTAATAAATCTCCTTCATAGCCAGTAATATTATTTTCAGTTTCTTTTTTGCGTTTCTCAGCCTGCTTTACTTCCTCTTTCGTCAACTTTGTTTGGTCTTTAATTTCTACTTCTTTTACCACTAAGTCAAGATCTGCCCATTCTTCAGGCTGTTTTTCATGCTTCTCTACTTTCTTTCCTGACTTTTCACGTTGTTCAGTTGCATGCTTTAATGACGTTTCCGCGACGGTTACAGCAGTTCCTTGTACACGTTCTTCTTTTTCCGCTGCCTTCGCTTCCTTCTGTGCGGTTTGCAGCATATTTTCTAAGATACTGATAGGTTCATCTGGTTCTGGAGCTTTATTCCAATCCTCATCATGAGCATTGAGTTTTTTCTCTAATTTCTTTTGCTGCTTTTGTTCGGTTTCTTTTTTTGCTTGAATAACGAGTAATTCTTTAGCCTGTTCTTCCTTTGATTTCTGGAGCTGTTTTAGCTCTCCAATACTTCCATTTATCTTTTCTAATAAATGTGATGAAAGATGAGGGACCTCATCACATGGATCTGCTTTTTCATCAGTAGGAAAAACCGCTTCTTCTATAAAGAACCTGATCTCCTTTATAGTTTGTTCGGATGTCAGCTTCCATTCTAAATACGTTTGATTCCACTGGTTTTGCAGTTCAACTGTATTTTGGAGCTCTTTTCCTATTTCTTGCTGCTGAGAACCTAAGGCTTCCTTTTGTTTCTCTTTCTCTAATTTCACTCGTTTATTTTCTTGATGAAGAGTTTTTTCTTGATCAAAATCCTCTAATGTTTCCACATCTTTTGTAAACTTTTCTATTTTACTTTTTGTATTCTCCAGCTGTTCTTTTAGCTGAAGTTGCAATTCTTTTTCTTTTTCTTCTTGTGCTTTGATTTCCTGTAAATTTTTTTTCTTAGAAAGAAGCGCGTTTTGTTCCTGATTGAGAGCTTTTTCGATATCAATAGAAAGATCGCTTGATAAAAATCGATCGATTTCCTTTAAAACACGACGTAAGGAGGTTTCTGTTTTTTCAATTTCAAGGAGTGTTTCTTTCTTTTCTTCTATTTGTTTAGCAATCTTTATTTTCCAGTTGGTGAATTGGTTTTTATCCGTTAATAGCTCTTGCTCGGTTCCGTTAATGATCACAAAGGAAGTTTGATGATATTCGCTGTTCATTTCCTCCCGCAAGAAAATCGGAACAGGACTTTTGAACATTCTTCCGGAAAGAACCTGCTGATTTATTTTTTGCCATTGCTGCCCGCTTACGACCAAACCGTAAGGAAGTAGCGGATACTTCATAAGGTTATTCGCTAGGTCCTCAGCACGTAAGGATTGGAGAAATTGGGTACCATAAAACACATCAATGCCAGTCTTCTCATCGATCCATTCCTTTAATTCTTTTACATCTTTATTTGCTACCCAAAAGGGCTCATCGTTTAAGGAATGGTCGAGTTGTGTTTCCCATAGGTCTTTTTTAATTTGTTCAGCTTGTTGTCGATTATTGCTTAGTATTTCTTCTATTTGTATAGAATACTTCGATAAGAGCGAGTGAGTAAACGGCGCTGTGGCATCATTTAATAAACCATGAAGTTTATCCAATAATTTTGCTTCTCTTTGCATTTGCTCTTCATTTGCTAGGTTTAATTCTTCACATTTTTCTTCTGAAAACTGAATCGATTGGACGAGGGTACCATGTGAAGTCGCAAGTTGGTTTTGCCGTTCACTAGATTCTTTATCTTTTGCTTGCACCTCTACTAGTCTAGCCTTTTTGTCTTCAATTTGTTTAAAAAGACTTTCGATCAATCCCTTTAAGTCATACCTTAAGCGGTCGCCAAATGCTTGGATTAGTGCCGCTTCCTTGGACTCAAAGGCATGCATCTGCGTGTAAAGAAAATCAATTTCAGTACTAAGCTGAGCAATCTTTTTTGTCTTTTGTTTATCCTGTTGCGACAGCTCCGTTCCTTTTTTCTTTAAGAACTTTTGATATCCCACATACTGCTTAATCGCTTCTTGTATGGATAAATAGGACTGCTCCCATTGCTTTTTAGCTTCTTGTTTGATCTCTTCCATTCTTTGATTCACTTGCTCTAAGCCACTATTTTGTTCCAATGTGGCTATCTGCTGGGAAAGAGAGCGAATGGTTTGTTCGTTTTCACTCCACTCTTTCAATAAAGCCTGAAATACTAATGCTTCTTTTCGCTCCTGTTTCTCTAGAACGATGGCTTGTAAGGAAGTATGCTTCTTCCTTTCTTCCACTAATTTCTTTTCCCAATCCATAACTTCTCTGTGAGCTTTTGCATACTCCAGGTTGTCTTTTTGATAGCGTAGTTCTGCTTGCCTTAGGATTAATTTCTCCATGTCTTTTTCTAAAGTAAGCTGCATTTCCTCTTCCGTTTGCTTCAAATGCTCTAAAGCACCCAGCAGTTGTCTTCCTGCCTGTATACTTGCTTGAACAATTTCTTTATGTTCAACACCTTTAGCTAGATGCTCTTCAAAAGGGACAATGTCTTCTAAAAACTCTTTATGGGCTTGCTCTCTTTTTAAGAGAACAGGCAGGTCCTTAGCGATACTTGCCTGACTCTTGAAAATCTCCACAAGATCGTTCTTTTGATGTTCCGTCCTGTGCAAGACTTGACTAACAGTTGGAACAATTCGTTTTTGGAACAGGGAATGATCATCCTCCGCTCCCTCAAAGTATTTCCCAACGCCGCCCTCATCCTTGTTAATATCTTTCATAATATCCCAGTCTTTACGGTTAATTCCGTATGTATCAAGGATACGATAGTGCTTCTTCGTATCTCGGTAAACGTCATATCCATTCCATTTTAAATAGTCCTTTAAACTTTCGATTTCAGCAACCTCATCATTATCGTAGAGCGGAATATGCTCAAGCGCTGCCTCTTCTTTCCGTTCAAATTCTCTCGTATAAAAGGTAATTGTAGGGAGGATCTTTGCTTCCTGTTCCAATGTTTTACTTTCATTTCCACTTTCTTCACTCATCGAGATCCGTTGTTCGGCTGAGAACATTCCTCCCGTAATCAGATGCCGGCGGTCAGCTCCGTCCAATTCCCATTGAATAAGTACATGAAATGTATATGGAATAAATTGTTCCTTATTATTAAAGAAGAACTGTTGATAATAACGATTGTTTTGTTTCCCCCACGAGGTCCCAGGTTTGAGTATTTGGAAGATCGTTTGAAGGAACACACCTTTCCCGCCCCCATTCATCATCGCTATAAGGGCATTGGTTGATGTCTCTTCATTATGGAAATTAAAAGTGGTATCTTTATATTGCTTTTGCATGCCATCATACTTCAGGTTAACAATTCTAATTCGATGGATCTTCGGCATGCTCATCCTCCTCTGTTGTCATTAATTGCTTAAAAACTTCATAACGGTCATAATCGTGATACAGGTATTCAATTCGCTCAAAAAGCTCTTGTTTTGGTATCACCTTTGCTATATCGTCCCGATCAAGAATGACGATCAGCCCCTCCGTCTCTAATAAACGCATAGCTCCGGCAATTAAACCGATTCTTGTTCGTCTATTGCCTTTTTTTACTCCATAATCGTCCGTGTCAACCTCCATGTATTTCCAGGTGGTTACAACTTCCTTCATATCAATTCGTTCGTCTTCCCCGAAGGTCGGTTTAGCTTTAAGAATGCTATCCCATTGAATCATTAGGTCGTTGACTTGCCGTTCTAATGCGTAATAGCTAATCCCTTCCCGCTTCGTGCGAATTTTTGCAGCCTGGTTGCGATCGATGGCCGCTAAAAATGACATAATGACAACACTGATAAGATGAAAATGTTTCTTATTTTCGACTTGTCGGTGCTTTTCTTTCATATGGGTAAAATTCGTAGCAAAGACGGAGCCAGTAGGCTGGACAACTAATTGGATGCGTTTTGGCGATTCAATGATATATGTACCAGATTCGTCTGCTAATAAAAGAACCGTCTGTCTCACCTCCGTATCGAAATAAGTCTGGAAGTGTTCACTATTCTCGTCGATTACTTTATCTTTTAATAGAGTAAAATAGACAGCAGATGCTCTTTTGATCGTTTCTGCATTCATCCTTTCTCCTCCTGTACACATAGTTTAAAAGGGGTCATTTTCGTTTGATACCATAAGAAAGGCTCCGCTTTATGATCAAACTCTGTAAAGATTTTTGTGCCCTCAAAAGTTTGAAATTGAGGATATTCCTTCATTAGTTTATAAAGAAGAATTTCCCTCTCATCGGTTAATGTTTCTTCTTTTCGATGTAGCACTTGAACCTTCAGTGGCTTTTTATCGAACATCATCCACAAATCAATCGTTTCAGATTCTTCAAACCATAAATCCTGTACTTCTAATGGCATCTCTGCTAAATCAGCTAACGAAAACTCTCCGTTTGTTTGTAAGAATTGAAAAACATAACTCCAAGCCTTAATAACAGATTCCCAGTTCGTCACTCGCAGACGCGTAATGCTTTCTTCTGCCTCCTCTTCAATTACGGCATCGGTTAGTTGTTTTTCATCGAATTCTTGCTCACCCCAAATCCAATCAAGAGGCAAAATAAATTCATTCTTCGGTGAAAATAAAGGAGAAAGCACCGTTTCGATTTCCGTAAAAGTTTGAATTCCATTCTTCATGAACCCATTTTCATAAATATGCTCTCGAAAGGAGACCAAACTGTTTTCCCAAAACAAGGAAGGGTTTTCCACTTTTAATTTCATTTCATAGGAAATATTTTGAATAACCAGCTTAGCAAAACGATCGTGCAATTGCCTTGTATGGCCAATTTTTTCTTGGAGAAGAATCAATTCTTTCTGAATATAATCATCTTCTTCATTCCTTCGTTTTGTTTTATCGATCATACTAGTGATGGTACGGAAGTGGTTTTTTTCTTCTTCAAATTGCTTTTCAATTTCCACACGATTGTCAGCCCTTTGCCATTCCTCTTCCATCAATAAGATTTTGGGATTGTTGATCATTTCCTTTTGAAAGGAGAATTCCTTTGCCATTAAGCGGTTTACTCGTGAAATGAGGTGATCGAGGTTTCGAGTAGCTTTTCTAAAATTTCCATTTTTAATCAGCTGCATACTGTAGAGTTGTTCAATCGTTATCGAGAATTCCTCAGCCATTTCCCTGCTCATAAAAATCATTTCCTGAGCAACATCCGTGAGTTTATAAACAATGGATCCGCCCATCTCTAAATTCGTATATAATTCATCCATTGTGACATATCGGAAGACCTGAGTCTCCCAGGATTGTCTTATTTCATCGTAATATAAGGCTTCAAACGGTTTACTATACTCTTCTTTCCCCTGATACAGGAGCCCGCTTGTTATCCGTTCAATTTGCCTATCGTCTGCCAAAAGCTTCATTTGCTTAATGGAATCTTCCACCATATACTTGATATCTGACTTGCGTCTATGTTCATCATCATTTAATTCTCTATAAAAGATGGTCAGGAGCACTTGCATGAGAATGGTTTGGATATGAGGTTTAAGCTCACCCACTTCCATTCCCCTACCAAGCTCAAACAGTGGATTTAATCGTTGCATACGCTGGGCGAATCCTTCCCATGATTCGTTCACATCCATCGCCTCCATGTTTCTATGTTTAAGACTTCTTGTGGGATTCGCTTATTTTCTTGCCAAAATTGCATTAATAAGGCTTGCTCCTCTTCCGTAAACCATTGAAAGAATGCCTCACGGTATTTGATGTTTTGTGTTTGGCCTTGTTTCTGGTCATTCCTTTGTTCTAGACATTGAAGCATTTTGCGATATATTTTTAAAGCAGGCTGAATACAGCAATCCGAGTATTTTTCGATAAGCCGAATGAGGATCCCGTATCCCGCGGCATCAAGGTCTCCTGCGTAATAGAAAAGATAGGGTTTGGGCGGAAACATTCTGAAGAAAAAGGAAAAGCTCCGTTCGATTTTAGTCCCTTCACCATATATGATTAGTTCAGGTTCATAATCGAGTTGATTGGCTTCCAATAACTTAATGGAAGTATGAAAGAATGATAGATTTTCGACGATCAGAATCCGCTGAATATCTTTTATTTCTTTCCCTTGTTTCATCCAAAATACAAAAGGCTCCCCGTAATTCACCATTTTAAGTTGCCCTTCAGATACTCCAATTCTAGCTAAAAACCCTTTTCCATCCGGAAAGCTATCATTGTCTAGTAAGAATTTTTCATGACCAAAGAGCTCCAGACTTCTTTCTTCAAATGACACGTTTTCCCTTTCCTGATTGGATTGGAGAAAAGCATAAACATGTTGGATTCGATTCCATTCTTCTTTCGTTTGCCATTCGGGATGCCGTTCATAAAAGGAAAAATCAAACTGATCACCTAATTTCATCATCTCGAAACGATCCCATTTGAGCGTCTGAACTTTTAAATTAACCCAGTAATATAAGGCAAGCGCTGGGCTTCTTCCATTATATTGATTATTTGGAATAGGAATCAGTTGTCCTTCCGCTTGCAATATTTCAATGGCACGATAAAACAACGAATAGCCGTCCATTTCAAAATAATCATCCAAAAGCTTGCGCAACTGAATTTCCAAATCGTTTATATTTATTTTCTTTTTTTGTTTTGGGTGTTGAATATCAGCAATAAAACCTCTTACCCTAGTTTCAATGATATCGATAATAATTCACCTACTTTAATCTCTTAGTGTCATAGAAATAGACTCCTACTACCCAATTTGGATATCCTTTTATTATAAACTAGTTGAGTTATGGTTGGTAATTGAAATTTTCTTGATATAATGTTGTCTGCATAGAGATTTGGAGTCAATCAACGACAACAAAAAGGATCAGTCCCCCAAAGGAGTAATACTTTACTCCTTTGGGGGACTGATCCTTAAGAACTAATGAATAATTATTGGTAATCTATTCACTTCATCAAAATCTAGATTATGGCTTAACGTATCCCACAGCACTTCAGGATCAGCTACGTTTGCATACTGACAACATTCGATAAACTTCTTCTTAACTTCATCAAACGATGTTTCAGGGTAAATCCGTTCTATATGTCTTTTTGTACCTTTAGCGGTTACTATCTTAGTATCACCTAAAGGAATTCCAGGCGTATCAGCCTGTGTTTGCTCAATTTTTATACGATTAGATAAATCTAACACTTCGGTATCCATAAGGGCTCTCTCCGTCAAATTATTCAAGTGAACACTCCCATGCACAAAATTTAATAAAGGGATGTGAGTAACGACAGCTAGGATAAAGTTTAATAGATGTATCGGAAAACCCCCATGTTTCAGAGTTCAATAATACGCTTCGTTGTTTTTCATTTAAATTCTTCCCAAAATAATTTAGAAAGAAACCCGTCTTCCCATCCAGACAACTTGCAGGTGCTGTCACCCCTTCTCGGGCTATTAATGCTGCTTGAACACCTCCCATTGATGAAAATGCCAGATAAATTGATCTAGCTTGGGAACCAGTACCAACACCTGGTTCCTTACCGCCAGCTACTTGCATATATGCCAGTCCTAAGGCGTTAACTAACTCATTATCATCTAATCCAAGGACCAGTCCAGCAGTTATGGCTGCACCTAAATAACCAAACAGTTGACTTAAGAACCATTTGGAATCCGTACCAGTACCCCTGGGTTCGATTGCATATCCCAGTCGACACAATAACTCGTTTCCTTGTGCAACTGGAGTAATAAGATCCGTACTCCTTGAATCCTCAGCGGCAGCAGCTGCTAATGCGGCAGCTAATGTAACAGGGGGTGGATGGATTCTAGCTAAATCATTAATATCATCATAGTCTAAAGCATGTGCTAAAGCCGTATTAGCAAATGCAGCATAGGCTGGAGGTAATCGATGCTCACTTCCTATTACTCGACCCGCCCCACCTTTTACACCAATAGAAAGACCCGCTATAGATTTTAAAGCGATAGGTGCTGGTATTAACCTGCATATGAAACACCAAGTAATTGCCAAATGTTTATAGGGGGAAGTTATTTGTACGGGCAATTCCAAGAACAAACGGATGGTACCTATACTTATTCTAGAAACGTTGTGATGCCTGACATGAAGCAAGGTGACGTTACAGGTGACGGTTTAATTGATTACGTCTATTTAAATGGAAGAAAAAACGTTGAAACCGAAATCTTCGCAGATTATATTACACTTGTAATTCAAGATGGGCGTTCTAACCAGATTTCAACAATTAATCTTCAAAATAATGCTGGATACAATGCTAAGCTCTTCCTTGGGGATTTTTTCTAAAGATAATATATTGGATATTTTGGTAAGTTTTGAATCTGGAGGGTAGCGGGGGGTACGGTATATTCTATATTTACTCCTTCAGTAATAATATTCCTCACCTATTGTTTGATTTTGAAATATATAATAATAGCTATACATTCAAAGTCAATTATGAAGATCTTTATAGAGTAAATGTAGGAAGTCCTTCATTAGACCTACTTTTCACTCTTGACATTAGTTAAAAAGGCTATGATTACCTATCACAGCTTCACCATGAAAATGGAAAATTAAAACAACCAGTTCAAGGCGAGGTTCTTTCTGCGGGTGCTTTAAATCCAATTGTTACGAGTCAAAAAGTCACGAGTTATGATTTACTTGTTTTTCAAAGAATTATTGGTATTTCTATTTCGGATACATTAGGATATGTCGAAAACCTTTTAACATGGAATGGCACTCAATTTTTATCTACAAGATTGGCAACAGCCATACTTGGAACAAAGTTAATTAGCCTCTACTAATGGTTCGCCGTATGCATTTCTTTTTAAAGTAATGGAGGTATTGTATGACAAATTTTTATTCTTTTTACGGGACTGTCACTATGATTAGTGATTTTTTTACAGGTCAAAATGGTGGAGGTGAAGGCTGTTATAAATTAATATCTGTAGAAAACGGATTGGGAGCATTAGTAAATTTCGTGGTGTCTCCCACAACTTACTTTGTTGACCATGTAATGGTGGCAGTAGGAGATCACGTGACTGGATATTATGACGGAAATGCACCTGCTCTACTTATTTACCCTCCACAATATCAAGCACTTGTCATGGTAAAAGATAGCCCATATCAGAATGTAAAAGTAGATTATTTTAATAGTGAGTTGGAGAGTAGTGATGGACGATTACGATTAAATATTTCTCCATATACTCAAATAGTATTAACAAATGGGCAACTCTTTTCAAGAACCCCTGCGAACAGAGATCTAATTGTTATATACGGACCTGCCACAAAAAGTATCCCCGCCCAAACCACACCCTATAGAATTATAGTTTTGTGTTTACGGTTATAATAGAAAATTCCTGTTTAGAATATTAATTGGTATATAAAAACACAAAAGACTCTTCCATTTTGTTCTAAGACCAAAGCACCCGTTATCCATCCTTACAGCCAAGATGTCCACTACAGAGGATCGAATATAATGCGAAATTCTGGTTCAGCTAAACTGCTTATTAACACAACAAGGAGCTGCCAAATGGCAACTCCTTTCTTTGCACCCGTTGATAAAGATTAAGGTATATTTTCTCCAATGTCTTTACCATTGTGATTTAAACAAAAAGGAAATCTTTGTTAGTCTATAAAACAAAAAAATTTCTCATATTTAATAGAATTTAATAAAAAATAGCAGAACGAAATACAGACTTTACCTTCCAAAATATGAGAGCAAGATAAGGATATTAGAAGGCCAGCAATGAAAATAATCAAATTGTTGAACTATATTTTAATTACGTTTCACAATGGTGGCTACCATTGCCCCTTCAGTGGTAGGATATATATATATTATATGTACATTGTAAATATAATAGAGAAAATTCGCTGTTCTACTTAAACAAATTAAATGCCATTTTTGTGTTGGATTCAAATAAATCCATAAATCCTTTTTGTGCAGTTTTAAATTGATTTACAGCCTCTTCACGAATCTTTCTTTGCTGTTCGATACTATTTTTAATCGATTGTTGGAACTGCTCTTGTGACTGATTTAATAAATTTAAACTTTCTTTGTATGGAGTGGAGGTTAACTGTTGAACACGGTTATTTATTTCATCTAGTTGAGCATACCACTTTTCGAAAGTTTGGCTTGCTTGTTCACCGTAAACTGTTTCAACATTTTGCATTACATAATCGCGAACATCTGCAATTAATTTTTTCTGTTGTTCTTGGATAAAGTCCATTCCTTCAGCAATTTTCTCCAATGATTCTTTTTGTGTTGTAAATGCTTGAAGCAAAAGATTTTCTATTTCTTTTTGAGAATCGGTCACCTTGTCCAAACTGTTTGTCCAAATGTTTAATAGAGATTCACCAAAATTAGTAACTAACTCATTGTTTAATTCCATTATAAAAAACCTCCTAATTAATAAAAAACACTATATGTAACTTACACCTATATGAGAAGCTTGTCAATTAGTTATTGTATAAAGTTTTTTCTTCTGACTTAGAAGATCTTTTGGAAGAAACGAGAGCTAAACAACTAAACCATGCAGAACTGCAATCCGAAATTAAAGATTTTGGAAAAGAACTAAAAAGTCTAGAAGTTAAACTTAACCACATCCTTACTCAAGTAAATTCTCTAATCGAAGTAAATAATTCCTTCTTCCGTTTACAACGAACGTCCAAGAGGAATCTCTTGGACGTGTTATTAAAGTAGCAGAGCATCACTCCGCTATTTCATATTTAAAAATCCATATCTATGACTTCTTCAATAGTCCCTTTTACTCGATCACTTTCGAGTAATTGTCCTTCTTTAATATCCGTGACTACCTCCGTAGGTTCTACAGGAGGATTTTGCTTTTTTGGATTGGAAGGAACATCAGGACGGAAAGCAAGCTCATTTTTAAGCAAGCTAATTTCATCTAATAAATCGCTTCGAAGGGAGTTTAACAACGTTTGGAATTCTTCCTTGTCTAATTTTTGCTCACCGAGTTTCGTTACAAAATTCCGCAGCTCGTATGCTTGGCCGGACCCAATCTCATTAGGATCTACAACAACACGTGAAGCGAATTCTTGTTTAAGTAGGTTGATCTTACCTAAAAACTCTTTACGAAGTGTATCCAATACAGTTATGGTCTCTTCTTCTTTGTCCAATTTTTCTACATCTTGCTCAACAAGCTTCGTTATATAATCCTCCAGCTCATTTTCTTTTGCCTTTTGCTCAAGAATTGAATACACCTTTGGAGAAATTTTTGAAGTTTCTAAAGTAAACATTATACGTTGGTCCTTACTTCCTGATTCCTTATTCATTAATTTGCCCACATCCGTTTGGAGATTAACAGCAGTTAAAAAAAGGCTCGATAGTGCGTAAAATGGTGCAATCATCTGTGCACCTAGATGTGAATACAGATTGTCTAATCCGAAAGCAGACTTCTCCCCAAGAAGATAATCTTTGTTGCTCATATGTTCTCCTCCCTCTTCTTAGGCGAAAACTACGTTTGTTTCATGCCTGCTTATTATTTCTAGCCCGTATAAATTTAATTTTCTTGTATCCTGAAGGAATAGATGATTTTGCTCTCTAATTTCGACTCCATACCTTATTTCGATCGATTCTTGGATGAATTGTTTCAGGATGCTGGCAATTCCACCAATATAAACATATTTATAGACCTTATCTTTAGGTGACGGGAATGTGTTTTCAATTTTCGTTATTAAAATTTGCGTGTACTCCCTTAATGACTCATGGATTTGCTCAGTGAGATCAACCTTTTTACCGCTATTTCCATCCCTCTGCTCCATTTTTGTTTTTTCAATGTTATTGATAATGAATTCTTCTAGTGAACGAACATCATCAAAGTACTCCAGTAACTTTTCACTTCTTAGTTTCTCAATGTGTTTTAGATACGAAATGTCGGCGAAGCAATTTAATGATTCCCTGCTCTTAGGAGCTTGAAGTCCTGCTTGAAGCAACGCAAGATCAACAGTCCCCCCTCCTAAATCCACAATTAGAGTTTCAAAGTTTAGAAATGAATTTGCTTCCTCTCGATCTTGTAAATCAAAATCTTTTTTAATTGCCCAACGAGCAACTTCACTTTCAATCCGGCATTTGCTTGTTTCGACATGAATGGATACAACTCTTTCAAATCCTGGTGTTAAAATCGTTACTTGGTGCTCCCCTTCAAATCGGCTTGCCATTTTATTTTGCATATCACTAAACTTGTTCGTTTTCTTAAGCAACCAAATTGGAAGCATAGTAGAAAAATAATTAATGTTCACTCGTTTATCTTCTTTGTCGTTTCCTTTTAATACATTGTAATAAGCAACTGACGCCAGGAACATCACATAGGGAATCTCAGATTCCGTTTTATCATGAAGTTTGTTGATATGACTGTTTCCTAACACTTGTTTTTCCGCTGAATCGCCCACCAAATAATATTTCTCAACACCGTCTATCGTAGTTGAAATGAGTAAACTTTGAAGAAGGGATTGGGGATCATGGAAAGTAGACGGAAAGTGGCCGTCTGCCTTTTCCCTCGTTATTTCTACTACATTTGTAGGAATTTCAAAATAATAACCGTCCACAAGGGTTTGAAAAACCGAATTACCAAAATCGACATTTTGCCGTTTTATATCCATTATTTCTCCTCTTTTCATGTTTTTTCCTCATAATGATTATATATTCTTCTCTATTATTTGTCTAAAGTTGTTTATAAATTAAGATTAGTGAATAAATACATTAGCGGACTAGTTAAATAAAACTAAATATTAACGATAAATAATTTACTTAATTTAAATAATTTCGGTAAATCATTTACCGATTATCATAAAATTAACACACATTGTCTTTTGCCATAAAAAAAATCCCCTCCAATTAAAAGTGTAACACCCAAGCACTTTGCATGGTTTTTACACTGTCAACTTAAAAGGGGGTAATATCACTATGGATTTATATTAAAATTTTTTAACTACACATTAACTGTTCCTGATTGTGTTCCGTAATCAACACTAATAGAATACTTAACCTTCTGAGTCATCCTATCACTAAATAATCAGTATATGAGTATATATAATTATTAAAGTTATTATACCCTGTAATTTTACAGAATGCTTCCCACTAATTGTTAAAACCTGACTACAGGTTTGTATTTAGGTACTTTGGGCATATTTTAATGAATTTTTTTGAAAAAGCAGAATTTCTTTATCTAACTTTTGACTTATAGATAATACATACGGATCATTTAGTCCACTTACTTTTGCTAAGTCATACATCGCCTGCTGGTATTCCATTATTTTCTTTTCGGTTTGTACCAATTTAAACAGTAACACGTACCGTACCTCCTTTTTCTCCTTTCATTATGTCTTGATTTAATTTGGTTTTCCTGTTTATGGGCACTCGTAAACATTAATTCATAACGTATTTAACTACATGTTCACTATAAAAAAATTCCTAACTGATGTATTTTCATTTAAATAAGAGATTATCCATCAAATCAATCAAAATATTTGAATGTTGTTCAGTAATTGCTTTCCCGCTTTGGGCTGACAATTCATTTACGTACGCCTTAAGTTTACCGTCTACGGCCTGTTTGTTACCTTTAGCGGCCGCTTCTTTTGCCGACTGGAGTTTTGCAACAAGTGAATGCGACACCCCATCCTTACTTACAAAAGATTGGGTCAATCGGCTTAAACTATCAAAATCAACAGTTACGGTAAACTTATTTTCAGCTACTGCTGTATTCCCCGCCTTGTCAGTAGCCGAAGCTGAGATTGTATGAACACCAATGCCGAAGTTATACGCATATCCTTCAGTACTAGGGCAATTAGAGGAATCAACCCCTGACACTTCATCCGATGTACTGCAGGAAATCGCTATCTTTGCATCAACAGGATACGTACCTTCATTACCGATAAATTGAATCAAAGGAGCAGTCGTATCAAGTATTATTTTTTGTTGGTACGTTTCACTTACATTTCCAGCATGGTCGTTAAATTCAACATATATTGTTTTCTCCCCATCTCCTGAAGGCAAGGTGAATTCTTTTGCTGTTTTATACACTTCCCACTCTGTCCAGTCCTTAGCATTCGTGGAAAAGCGAACCTGGTTCACTCCGCTTAAATCATCTTTTGCTTCAAGAAATAGAGTAACATTCGGATCTTTTGTAAATTTCGCACCAATATTAATCGTAAAATGCCCTTCTGGGCGTGTTAAGTCCTTCTGTTTCTCTACGATGACCTCACTAACAGCCATATTACCACCATCGACTGTTGTTACACTAATCTTTGCAGTACCTTCTTTTTTCGCAGTAACTTTACCCGTTTCATCCACTACTGCTACTTCTTCATTATTACTGGACCATAGAACATCTTTATTGACAACACTCTCAGGTGTTACTGTTGCAGTCAACTGTGCAGCTTTTCCTTCTGCTAACTCCAATTTTTCCTTATCCACAGTAACGCGTGGTACTTGTTGAACGGGCTCTTGCTTCTTGACTGTTGGAACATTTGCAAGTAATGCTTCATGTTCCCGTTTTGTAATCGGCATTACGGTTCCATGGCGAGGGCGTGCTGGTAAACTATAGTTTGTTGACATCTTCCACTCACCTGAGTGTAAATTGGTTGCTTCAAAAGGAACATACCCTCTACCGCCAAATTCATCAATAAACATGTACCACTTTTCTTCCGTATTCGATTTAAAGATGGTAGGTCCTTCACCTGCACCGATTGATCCTTTTCCAATCCCTTCTTTAATAAGATCAAAAGTAGGATCAAGAACCGAATCCCCAACTTCTTCAAAAACAAATTTACCGTTTGGTGAAGATGTCGTGTTGTTTCTTTCATCTTTTGTAAAACGATAGATTTTTCCGTCATCCTTAATGATGGTGGTATCAATAACTGAATATCCATAATCCATATAAACTTTTGGTTCCGTAAACGTATGGAAATCTCTTGTTTTGCTATACATCATTTTGTTGTAAGTAGAGCCGCTATGCGCTTCATTGTCATACAATTTGGAAGCCCAGAACACAATATACTCACCAGTCGTGTCATCATACGTAACTTCCGGAGCCCATGTATTTCCAGCCTCTTTTGGAGATACTTCTACCATTCTTTGCTCTGACCAATTAATTAAATCAGTAGATTCCCACACCATTATAGAGCGGCTTCCTGTCCTTTGGGATCTGTCCCAATTCCAATCTCCATTAATTTTTAAATCTGTGGAAATTAAATAGAACTTATCACCTTCAGGGGAACGAATGATAAATGGATCTCTAAGTCCTTTTTCACCTAAATTAGAAGTGATTGCAGGCTCCCCATTGTTTAACTCCTGCCATTTAAGTGGATTGTTTCCTTCACTTAAGGCAAAATAAATTTGTTCACCATTCGAATAACCTTCTCCTGTAAAATAACTGAAGACGTATCCTTCATAGTTCTCCTTTTTCGGCATTTCTTTCACTTTAGCTAAAAATGCTTTTGTGATTGATTCATTGTGTAATGTGAGAGTTGCTGTCAATTTAACCATTTTATCTCCTACACCATTTCCAGGACGTTTCACTTCTCCAGTTGGTGTAATGATGGAAGGGTCAGTTGATTTCCATGTGATCGTAGAACCATTAGCTCCTGATTTCGGAAAAGTTAGATTGCCGCGAACATCATTAATGTTATGAACTTTCAAATCTTCTGCATCCATTTGAACGGTCACTGAATCTTGAGGTTTCTTTAATACAGTAACGATAAATTCTTTTGTCAAAGTCTTTGTACCTTCCAATATAGTAGCTATAATTCCTACCGATTGGTTACCATTTTCATAAGAAGGTCTATTAACTTTACCATCATTTGTAATAATGTTTTGATTTTGTGATTCCCAAGTGATGGATGTTCCAAATGCCCCATTTTTAGGGAAAGATAAATCCGAATTAATTTCGTCTTTGTTTTGGTTCTGATTGATAAAAATGGAGTAATCTAATTTTTCAGCAGCGTGATTTAGCAGTAGTCCATCCATGGCAGCAATTTTTTTATCAGCTTCTTCTTTTAGTTTACTTACTTCTGTTGCTGTCAAAGCTCCATCAAACACTTTAAAATCTGCGATCATTCCTCCAAAATACGGGTCAGAAGAATAAAATGAACGCCCGATAAAACCACTTCTTCCATTAACATTGTTGATTTGTGCTAATGTATAACCGTTCGTAGAACCAGTACCCACTTCAACCCCATCAATGTACAGCTTTATCGTTTTTTCTACACCTGACATAACAGTAGTTATCAACTTCCATTCACTCGACTTTAATGGCCCAGTTGTCGCATTTACACCTGCTTCATTCATCCAGCTTGTTATCCCGAGTCCTGCTCTTGAAGAGCGGTCACCCGAGTTACGCTTCGGCGTCGTAAACAAATATTTGTTACTGTCCTGACCTAACGCATATAACCATTCGGCTTCATTAACACCCTTCCAATTCACCAAAGAAGAAACGGTGATACTATCCAAATTATTTAAGACACCTTTAGGCATTTCAATATATGAACTAGTAGAACCGCCTTTAAAGCTTATAACTCCTGCATCTGTCCCCTTAATAAGGTCAGCGTTTTGGAAATTCACCAGCTTTCCATCAAAATTCCCAGTGCTATCTTTAACTGTTGTACCTTCAATATTGTTCATATCATAATCAAGAATTAACTTTACTTCTTTTGGTTCCTCAGCAAATGTGGATTTCGGAACTATTCCTGTTACGGTATTAAAGAGCATGAAGGTTAATAAAAAAGTTGAAAGCCTTTTCTTCTTGTTCATGTTTCCCCTCCTGATCAAAATGGTTTTATTATAGTAAATTCACTTCAGATTTCCCTCTATCGTTGATTCAGGTAGCGAGTGCTTTTCTTTCTTTTCTTTTAATAATCGTTTTGTTTCTTTCACTCTGAATGACGATTATGCGTTGAAGTACGATAAAAACAAACAATAAGACTCCAATTACAATTCTTGTCCACCATGAACTGAGTGTACCTTCAAACATGATAATGGTTTGAATTACTCCCATACTCAGCACGCCAAACATTGGACCAACAACATATCCATACCCGCCGGTTAAAAGGATTCCACCTATGACACATGCTGCAATGGCATCCATTTCTAGACCTAATGCGTGAAGCCCATATCCAGACAACATGTAGAAGGTGAAAACCAAGCCTCCGAGGGCAGAACTAAAGCCACTGATAGCGTATATAAGAATTTTAGTTCTTACAACAGGCAGTCCCATAAGCATAGCCGATTGTTCGTTTCCACCAATGGCGTAAACAGTCCGACCAAACTCTGTATATTTAGCCACATACATGGCTGCCAATACAAACACAATACTAATCAATACACTAATGGAAATAAAATATTGTCCACCCAGCATAATCTTATAGTGAGATATATTGGTAAATAATGGATCTATGATAGTAATAGATTCGATGCTAATAAAATAACAAAGTCCTCTGGCCAAAAACAAACCTGCTAATGTAACAATCCATGGATGCAATTGAAAACGCTGAATGATGTATCCTTGTGCAAATCCAAATATGATTCCCATTAAAAGAACTACAACCATAACAATAACCGGGTTTGCACCTTTCTGAAGCATACTTGCGGACACCATAGTGGTTAGCGCAACAACCGATCCTACTGACAAATCGATTCCACCAGATAATATGACAAATACTAATCCTGTAGCAATGATGATTAAAAAAGCATTGTCTATAAATAGATTCAGAAAGACTTGCGATGATAAAAAGCCCGTATAACGAAAAGAACCTACACTAAATAAGGAAAGAAATAGAATGATGGTCGAAATTAACGTGATATTTAATTGACTAACTCGCAGCATGTTTCTCATTAGATTGAATTACTCCCTTCTTACGCTTGCTGCCCATTTTTAAGATAAATAAGCTTCTGAATTTTTCCGATTGTACAAGCGAAACAATAATTACTACAATTGCTTCCACCACGAGTATACTTTCAGGAGGAACTCCAGTGGAATAAATAGTGGTTTTTAACATTTGAAGGAAAAGAGCACCGATAATGGTACCTGATAGGAAAAACCTTCCACCGTTCATTGAAGTACCACCAATGACGACTGCTAATATTGCATCTAACTCCATCCATAATCCAGCGTTATTTCCATCTGCACTCTTCACATTCGAACTAATCAAGATTCCTGCGATTCCTGCGCACAAACCACAGATTACATAAGCCCAGAAGATGATCTTCTTCGAATTAATCCCAGTAAATCGGCTGGATTCCATGTTTCCTCCTACCGACTCTAAAAACAATCCCATTGCGGTTTTTCTCATAAGCAAGTAAACTAGTAACCCCAATACAGCGGCAACAAAAATAGCAAACGGTATTCCTAAAAAGTATCCACCACCAAAAAAGCTAAACGGTTTATAGTAGACAGTGATAATTTGTCCTTCACTGAACAGCTGTGCAATTCCCCGTCCAACTGTCATAAGGATAAGGGTGGCTACCATTGGTTGAACACCTATTTTAGACACCAATGCGCCATTCCACATTCCGCAAAGGACGGAAGCACCAAGGGCAGCAAGGATGGCTAGCGCCATAGGCGTATCACTTACATACTCTTGAACTCCATTGTTAACAACCAGAGTTCCTCCGATCAGGTAAGCTGCCATTGCACCTGATATCGCCACAACAGCTCCAACCGAGATATCCACACCAGCTGTTGCAATAACTAAGGTCATACCAATTGATACAATAATAAGCGGAGCCGCCCGATTTAATATGTCAATTATGGTTCCAAATAAATGACCATTCTTGATTTCGATGTTAAAAAAACCTGGTATAAAAAAATAATTAAATATAAGTAATGCTAAGAGGGCCATTAAAGGCCAAAATACCTTTGAATGCCTCAGTTTATTCCATTGATTAAGAAACATTTGCGCCAGCTCCTGCTATAGTTTTCATAATAATACTTTCTGATATATTCTCTCCGCGAAGCTGTCCAATCGGAGAACGGTCACGCAAAACAATTACCCGATCGCAACAAGCTACTAATTCTTCCAATTCGGAGGAAATAAGCAAAACCGTCATACCATCATTAGCAAGTGTTCGTATTAATTTTTGAATTTCCGTCCGAGTTCCTACATCAATTCCACGAGTAGGTTCATCTAGTATAAGCAATTTCGGATTGGTTGCCAGCCATCTGCCAAGAATCACTTTTTGTTGATTACCTCCACTTAGATTTCTGATTTGTTGTTCCATAGATGGGGTAGCTATTCGCAGCATTTTAATATATTTATTAGCGATTTCCTCTTGTTCTTTTCTAGAGATATAATTGAATATGCCTCTTTTAGCCTGAAGAGCAAGAATCATGTTTTCCCTGATAGTTAATTCTCCAATGATGCCCTCTTTTTTACGATCCTCCGGACAAAATCCCATCCCTTGTTGTATAGCTTTTTTAGGATACATGGCCGAAATCTTTTTTTCATCTATATAAATGACACCATCGTCTGCTTTATCAATTCCAAATATCAGTCTAGCAATTTCAGACCTGCCGGAACCAAGTAAACCAGCAAGACCAAGTACTTCCCCTTTTTTCATTTCCAGATCAAATGGCTCTATCGTACCTTTTTTTCCTAGACTGACAGCTTTTAAGAAATGTTCTTCCTTTTTCTTTAATGAAGAAACTATACTTTTGTTTTGTTTGCTGTGTTCTTTTTCATCGATTTCTCTACCAACCATTTTAGTTACTAATTCTATCCTAGATAATTCACTCGTTTTGTACTCGCCAATGAGTTTACCGTTCCGAAGGACTGTGATACGATCCGTTATTTCATAAACTTGATCTAAGAAATGTGTGACAAATACGATTCCCATTCCTTCATCACGCAACTTACGCATGATCTTAAACAACTGTTTTACTTCGTTTTCATCCAAACTCGCGGTCGGTTCATCCAAGATTAATACACCTGCTGAAATATCAACTGCGCGAGCAATCGCAATCATTTGTTGAATGGCAACAGAGTAAGAAGAGAGTAATTTAGTCGGATCAATATCAAGATTTACTCGCTTTAGGATTTCTTGTGATTCTTGGTTCATTAACTTCCAATCGATTCTGCCGCCTTTTTTCGGTGGTCTGCCAATAAAAATATTTTCTGCTACTGTCAAATTAGGGCATAAATTCACTTCCTGGTAAACCGTGCTGATTCCAATATTTTGGGCATCTAGCGGAGATTTCGGCTCAATGTTCTGTCCGTCGAAAAGGATGGTACCTCCATCTAAATTGTGGACTCCGGTTAGCACTTTAATTAACGTTGATTTACCTGCACCGTTTTCACCCATGAGAGCATGAACTTCTCCTTTACGAAGAGTAAAGTTAACGTCAGACAAAGCCTTCACTCCAGGAAAGGACTTTGTGACACCTTCCATGTATAGAATTGGTTTCTCTTGTATGAACATTGTTTTAATGCTCCTTTTGTTTATTTTATGAGTAATATAGGAGTTCCCTAATAAGAGAGCTCCTATATCTAAAAAAGCTTTTAATATTGTCGATTAGGGAATTCCTTTGCTGCATTAGTTGTATCAAAGATGCCTTCTTCTGTCTTAATCCACTTTGGTAATTCTTTACCTGCTTTAACATCCTTAATTGCTTGCATCAACTGTTCTCCTAATAATGGGTTACATTCAATAGAGGCATTTAACTTGCCAGCCATCATCGCCTCAAAAGCACCTTTTACACCATCAACAGAAATGATTTTGATATCTTTCCCTGGAGTTAAGCCATATTCTTCGATCGCTTGAATTGCACCGATTGCCATATCGTCATTGTGAGAATATACAACATTGATATTTTTTCCATTAGACTTTAAGAATGCTTCCATTACTTCTTTACCCTTAGTACGGGTAAAGTCACCTGTTTGAGATTTAATAATTTTATAATTGGTATGATCTTTGATTATTTCTTCAAAACCAGCTTTTCGGTCAATGGCAGGAGCAGAACCTACCGTTCCTTGGAGCTCAACGATATTTACCGGCTTATTCGTTTTTACATTGTCCAACATCCATTGTGCCGCTTTCTTGCCTTCCTCAACGAAATCTGATCCAATCATCGTTTTATAAAGGGATGGATCGGCATCTACAGCACGGTCAGTTAATATAACAGGAATACCTGCTGTTTTCGCTTCTTGAAGAACTGTATCAAAACCTGTTTGAACAACAGGAGAGAAAGCGATTACATCCACCTTCTGAGCAATAAAAGAACGGATTGCTTTAATTTGGTTTTCCTGTTTTTGCTGGGCATCTGAGAACTTTAATTCAATTTGTGGGTCTTTTTCTGCACTTTCTTTGACTGACTTAGTATTAGCTGTTCTCCACTCGCTTTCAGCTCCTACTTGAGAAAAACCAACGACAATCTTCCCATCTTTCCCACCACTTGAACCACTACTCGCCTGTTGGTTGTTCCCGGCAGCACATCCTGTCATTAATGAGATCGCAGTTGCCGTTGAAATTAATGCAGTAAACAATTTTCTAAATTTTTTCATATGACTTCCCCCTTAATTAATTTGAATCTATGTTTATTATAAATAATTACTCTAGTGATGTATTTTCAATGAAATGCGTTTTTTTATAATATTCCGCTTTCTTTTGTACATTAGAAAATATAATATTTAAGTGATTATTTTTTTAAAAATAAAAAAGTAGACCCTAAAACCTACTATTTAGTAGTTTTTGGGGTCTATTTAATGATTATTCTGGCTTATTTTAACAATCCTAATTCTTCAATTTGTTTAATGTCGTATGCGATAGATTGAGCCTACCCTATCATACAAAAAAATCAGGACTAGCATAGCTTAGCCCTGATTTTTTTATTATTGCAAAACTTTTGGTGACGATACAGGCTTTAGTGAAGAGGATCCAATTTCTTTTCCTTCCCACACAAAGACCTTCACTTTGTGACCATCCACTTTGGCAGGCATCTTCATGCTCAAAGAGAAAGAAGACTTAGAACCAGCTGCGATGCTTTGGGTCTGAGACTGGATGTCCACCAGTTGATTATCACTGTCGTACAGAGCCATTGTCACTAAAATAGACTGAGCAGTGCTCTTGTTGCTCGTAACCTGAACTTTAGCACTTAATTTTTCCTTCGGATGTAGTTGTTTTGAACTAAAATCAGTGACGACCGAAAATTCCGCATTGTCATCAACAGTCACATTCGCCTTTACTGAAATAGCAGGTCCAGGTACGGCTCCATCTACAGGAACACTTGAGAAATTCGGTGTACCATCAGCATTCCATGTTATTCTCTTCACCCTAGTATGCCGGTTTGGATCATACAGGGGATCCCCTTGAATATCTTTGTAGGAGCGGGCATGGTAAACCAGGATATCCGTTTTCCCATCTTCCGCTACAGTAAAGGCATTATGTCCCGGTCCGTAAAGGCCCGTTGTTTCATCGCTTTTCAACACTGGTTCTGGCGATTTGTTCCATGACTTAGGATCTAATAGATCACTAGTATCCGAAGCGGTCAATAACCCCAAGCAATAGTTAGCATCGGTGGCGCTTGCAGAAAAAGTCATGAATATTTTTCCATTCCGCTTTAATACACTCGGTGCCTCATTGACCCAAAATCCCTGTCTTTCCCAAGCGTAATCCGGAGTGGAGATCATAACCGGTTTCCCTGTAATTGTCCATGGATTACTCATTTCAGCGATATAAAGATTCGAATTTCCGCCATCCTTCTGTGCCCAGGCGAAATAACGTTTGCCATTGTTCTCGAATGTGGTGGAATCTAAGGAAAAATTGGTGAAGGCCGTACTGCCTGCTGGTTTTTGCATCATGCCTTTTTCTGTCCATGTTCCTGTAAGTGGATTCGCATCTCCGCACTCGAGAACATATGGACGGATTTTCCAAATATCTTCCGCTGCTCCCGCTGCAAAGTAAATGTACCATTTTCCATCGATAAAATGGATTTCAGGGGCCCAAATATGCGCTCCCATATCCCCTGTAGCGTGTTTGGTCCAAATTACTTTTTCCTCTGCTGTGGCAAGGCCCTGAAGAGTTTTTGCTCTCCGCAAAACAATGCGGTTATATTCAGGAACCGATGCTGTGAAATAATAATAGCCATCAGTATGCTTAAAGATGTGAGGATCTGCTCTTTGCTCAATCAATGGGTCAGTATATTCATAGGTTGTTGCCTCCCCTTTAACGGTAAAGGTTCCGGTTTTAGTATAATCTTGTTTGTTCACTTCTGCCCAATCCACATTAAGTGTTCCAGTGGATCCGTCACTATAATGTACATCTACAGTAGATGGCATCTGTGGCGCGGTGCCCTGTTTTGTCTTAACGTTCACCTCGTCAACTTTGGCAATCTTAGTAATACTTATATTGGCAACAGGCTGAATTTTGGTACCATAGACAAAGCCCTTGACTTCAAGTTTCCCAGTTTGTGAGAAATCATCATTTGAAATAAGGTCCCACTCTACATCTAGTTGCTCGGTATGACCATCATAATAGTGTACTGTTACCTTCTTAGGAAACTTAGGTGGGAAATCTACCATTGTTCTCAGATTTACGTCTTCAATAGATACGATATTGTCAGCCAGCACTGTGACCGTAAAGTTTTTCGTTTCTGAATACCCATTCCGGCTAATTGTCGCTGTCAAGGTAACACTTGCATCCTTTTGGTCTTTTGCAGGTCTTGTCACTACACCGGTATCGGAAATAACAGAAGGAGAATCCGATTTCCAAGAGATCGATACCCCATTGTCAGCAGTCACAGGTAATTTTAAATCTTGAATTACTTTTGAAGTATCATCGACGCTCAATGTTCCTGCAATTTTCCCAACGGCTTCTTGATCCGTCATAGATTCAGAGACAACCTGTTGGATTTCTTCTCCACTTAATCCTCTATTATAGATGCGGAAATCACTCACTTTACCGTCTAAATAAGGATCAGGCCAATTCGATTTTCCAATATAGTTATAGGCGGTTTCTCCAAAATCAGATGGTTTCTTGGTTGTAGTTCCAGTCGCACCAACCTTGCCATTAACATAGATTGTGTAAGCTGTTCCTGATTTACTGACAGCGATATGCGTCCATTCACTGACCTTCGGGGCACTCGGAGTGGCATCGGCCACTCGTCCTACTACATCCAAATACAGGTTTTCTGTAAGGAAAATTTTCCCTGCATTAGCTCCGGTTCCAAAATCAAAAATTCGAGTCCAATTTCCTGTTTTTGAATCCAGATATACCCATGTGGAGATGGTGAAATCATCCAGTGTACTCATAATACCTTTTGGCAACTGGACATATTGGCTTTTCGTATGCTCAAGATCAATACCGGTCCTGCCTGCCACTGTAGCCAAGGAAGCCCCATTCATAACGGTGGCATCCTTGCCATGACCAGAGGCATCAGTTATTGATGTCCCGTTTAATTGATCGAATTTATACCAAGTTGTGAGACCTTCC
This sequence comes from Neobacillus sp. C211, assembly GCF_051842875.1. Lineage (NCBI taxonomy): Bacteria > Bacillati > Bacillota > Bacilli > Caryophanales > Bacillaceae > Neobacillus > Neobacillus sp. C211. Next base: position 206,351 of record NZ_JBPXRO010000004.1, on the reverse strand, counting down.
TCCGTTACTGAAGCAATCCCAGTTTCCTGGTCAACAGCACTTGTTGTTTCTGGTGTAATTGTAGCAGCCCACGAAGGAATAATCGTTGTTGGAACCGACAAAAGTGTGACTGCCAGTGCACAATGAATTGTTTTTTTTAACTTCATATTTAATCCCTCCTTATGATTCTTACATAAGATTGACTTTTTAGATTATTAGATTGTTTCTCCTAAACTAGTGCATAGGTACCTAGTTAAGTATTTCAAGATATTCATTGATTTTGTGGTCCGGGCTTATATTGGAAGCTGGTATTCACTATTTCACTTAAGTCTGCAGCACCGAGTCTGACATCATATTTACCAGCTGCATGATTCGAAAGTGTAAAGACATAACTGAATTTACCGTCGTCTTCCGTGGTAATTTGATCAAGATAATCCAATTTACCATTTGGCGCTGTAACTATAACGGCTACATCCGTCCCTTTTTTCTTGGTCAAATAGCCTTCGATTAGAACTTTTCTATTATTCACAGATATTTTTAAATCCTTTATAGTTGCAGGCATCTGTTTTTCTACAGTAATTGCAGCCGAATCAGCGAATTGTCCTTCGTCGGTCGTAGCAATAATATCAGCCTTACCCGGAGATTTCGCAGCAATTGTAACGGTTGTCTTTCCATCTTCAGGATTATAAGTAGAATTAGAAATGGATACGACATTAGGATCACTGGATGTAAAAGTCACTTTTTGATTAAGTACACTACTTTGTAATACAACAGCAGACAAACTGCTTTCATTATTTTGTTGCAGTGTAAGACTATCGATATTCAGTTGGACATCCTTTACATTTGCTTCTGACATCTTAAAAGTTGCATTCTCTTTATCCCCTTCGGTATTCACTTGCTCTAACTTCAATAAGTAATCCTTTTGCTTAATATATAAATTCGGGAAGTTATATGACTGAAAGGAAGACCAGTTTAGATCCGATAAACCAGGCACCTTTTTAAATGTGGCATCAGCTTTGAATAAATCTGTACCGTCATTTTTTACAAGTGCGAGGTCATTATTACTATGTCTTAAATAGAATCCTGGCTTATTCACAGACTGAATGGAAACATACTCCTCTCCTGAATTCGCTAGTCCAGGGACTATCTGCCATCTGGCATCAAAATTTGAAATATTTAATACGTCTAAAGGATCAATCCGTGCATCATTGTTATAGTGCCTAATATAGCGGTCTAGGAAACTGTACGACTGCAGCTTTTGTCCTTCACCATCCAAGCCTGTGGAAGTAGGGACAACTTTTTTTATTGTGCCGTCGGGATTGTAGTATAATCGATCGATTGAGACTGAGCGTCTGTATGAACTTCCAGTTGGCAAAGCAGCGGTATGATAAATAATGTACGATTTTCCTTTGAAATCAATAATGGATTGATGACTAGTATTACTATTGTTTTTATCATTAGGGTCTGAGGTGAACGGATCCATAAGCATTCCCTTATATTCCCACGGACCGGTAGGGCTCTCACTCATTGCGTAAGCTAGTCCTTCTGGCCAATTATGAGCAAATGATAAATAATATTTGCCATTCCGTTTATGAATCCACGGAGCTTCTGTGAAACCACCTTTCAAGTTATTGATGGTAACCTTTTGAATATCCCCGTCTAGCTCGATCATGTTCGGTTTGAGCTTTGCATAGTATGGATACGAATTTCCCCAGTATAGGTACCCCTGTCCGTTATCATCCACCAATACTGTAGGATCAATATCATCCCATGAAATGTTAGAGGTCGTCATTTGATTGGTTATCAACGGCTTTCCAAGTGCGTCCTTAAACCCTTCAGTTGGACTTTGGGAGGTAGCTACACCAATACAATATCCACTACCGTCCTTATTATTAGTGGCTACATACCAATAAAAGGTACCGTCTCTCTCGATTACTTGACTCGCCCATGCGGCATCTTCCCTTGCCCATGAGAAGGTATCCTTGACGCTAAGTGATCCTTCTTGTTTCCAATTCTCCATATCAGTTGAAGAATAAATGACCCATTCTGGCATGTAATAAAAATTTCCACCCGCACTCGCTTCATCGTGTCCTGCATAGAGATAAACCTTGTCACCCTGAACGAGCGCAGCCGGGTCTCCGGTGAACTTATCCTTAATGATAGGGTTATCCGCATAGGCTGCAGTTGAAAAGGATGATAATAGTAGTGTTGATAACATAATTTTCGAAACTACTTTTTTCATAGGGTTGTGTAATACCTCCTTAAAAAATATTATTTAAACGCTTTCATATGTGAGAGTATATCAAATCAGTTGTAGACAATCTTTATAAAAATCTACGATATTTTATAAAATACAACACATTATTTTTATAGCAAAATTTTATCAATAGAAACTTTGCTTACTAGTTTAACTAAGTATACAAAAAAGAAAAATAGACCTTAAAACCACTTTTAACGTGGTTTCAAGGTCTATTCACTAGATGTTTTATTCTAATTAGAAAAGTTGTAACTGTATTTATAGAAAACTTCAAAAATTTATAATCTTCTGTACTATTTTACCCCTGTTTTTGATTTATATCTTTTTTGTTATTTTTCGAGTTCTTTGTATAGTTCAAGAATTAATATGCCCGATTAATGAATTCCCGTTTGGCGTTGTCTTGACTAAAAATCCCTTCCTTTGTAACGATTTTGACTGGAATCTCTTTTCCTTCTTGATAATCTAATATCACTTTCATTAATTCAGGTCCTAATAATGGATTACACTCCACCGTCAAATTCAATTTACCTGAAAATAGGGCATTAAATGCTTCTTTGGTTGCATCTACTGAAATAATCAAAATATCTTTCCCAGGCCTTTTCCCAGCCTCTTCAATTGCCTCAATCGCTCCAAGTGCCATGTCATCATTATGGGAGTAAACGACCTGAATCTTATCCCCATACCTTTCCAACATCTCTTTCATGACACGTTTACCTGCCTCTTTCGTAAAATCAGCTGATTGGGAAGCGATGATGTGATAGTTTGTATTACTTTTTAGCAGTTCTTCAAATCCCCTTTTCCGATAAACCGCTGGTGAAGACCCCTGTGTTCCCTGCAATTCTACAATATTAATATCCTTCTTTACTCCTTTGGTAAATCCTAGAAGCCATCTCGCAGCTCTCCTACCCTCCTCTTGAAAATCGGAGCCAATAGAAGTCAGCCAAAGTGAATCATCATTAAAGTCCAATTCACGATCCGTCAAGATAACAGGAATTCCGGCCCGTTTAGCCTCCCTTAAAACCTCTTCATACCCGGTTTGGACAACCGGCGAAAATGCAATAACGTCTACCCGCTCCTTAATAAAGTTTCGAATAGCTTCAATTTGATTATCTATACTTTGATTCGCATTTTTAAATTTAAGATCAATGTCAAAGTCTTGGGCAGCTTTTTTAATCGAGGAGGAATTTGCCGCTCTCCAGCTGCTTTCTTTGCCCACTTGTACAAATCCTAAAACAATATGTTTTTTTAGTTTTTTAGGTTCATCCAATGTATTTTGTTTTGTTTGTACGTATTGGTCCACATTTTCTTTCGTAATTTTATTCACACGCAAAAGTATTTTTTTAGGAATACCAGATTTGCCTTGTAAAAGATCCATCGCATACTGAATTGATTCATTGCCACCAGTCCTATAGGCGAAGGTCCCCTTCAAAATGTTACGTCTAACCAAATCAAGTCCTCCATCATCACCTTCTAGCCCATCCACGCCAATGATATTAACTCCTTGAATTCCCTTTTTTTCTAATGCCCTATGTACCCCAAGAGCCATTGCATCACTATGTGCGAAGACGAAATTGATTTTGCGGTTCTTTTTTAGCCTCTCTATTACCTCATCTTCGGCTTTATCTCGATTCCAATCTGCAACTATCGTATCCACCTGGTGAATATTAGGATGATTTTCGATTATTTCATTGAAGCCCTTACTTCTTTCAATCACTGGAGGTGATTGGGAGAGTCCTTGTATTTCTACTAAATTTACTTTCTTATCTCCAGCCAGATCTGCCACCAATTGCCCGGCATTTCTGCCAATGACCTCATTGGCTGGTCCAATAAATAAGCTATAATCATACCCGTCGATTGCTCGACCTAAGACGATAACCGGTATTTTTTTATGCACCTTAGCGATTATAGGTGTTAAACTTTTGGAATCATTAGTGGAGATAATCAACAAGTCAATCCCAAAATCAAGTAATTTATTAATATCTTGCTTCTGTTTATCAATACTATGAGCTGCATCAGTATAAATCACATGCAAATCTTTATATCGATCTGATTCACTTTTAATTTCATTATTCATAGCGACTCGCCAAGGTTCAGTTAAATTTGCCTGGGACACACCTATAACAAATTTTGTCCCTTCATTCGACTTGTGAGAAGCATGCGCTGCTTTAAAGCCAAACCATCCAAGGATTATTAAGACTAAAATTGACATCCAATATCTTTTCTTAATCCGAAACCCGGCTTTCACTAATGCCCTACCTCCTTAACATAATTAGAAGGAGATACACCCATTACCTTTTTAAAAGCTGTACTAAAATAATGCTGAGTATTATAACCGACTTTATCCGCAATTTCATAAATTTTGTATGATGGGTTTTCCATAAATTTAATCGCATATTGAATCCTGACTTGGGTTAAGTAATCGATAAAGGAAGAACCTAATTCTTCCTTTAAAAGCCGGCTTAAATAACTTGGACTAACATTAACTTCTTGAGCTACTTCCTGGAGGGTTAAATCTTGTTTGTAGTAATGTCTCTCAATATATCTTTTAGCCAAAATAACCACTGGCATAATCATAGATTGTTCGTTAAGCTCTTTGATGAAATTACTATAAGCATCTGGGATTTCGGTTGGTAGCTTTTCTACAACTTTTTTGGCTATCATTATTTTTTTACCTGTCAACTTTTCGATAACCTCTTCAAATTGGTCACATAACAGATCCATTGGCTCTAACTCTTCCGTAGGTATCATTGCTACGATATGATTGCTTTCATCCCGGAAAACAACACGTGGCTCGAAAGCATCGAGTAATTCATCGATAATGTTTTGCATGCTAAAAAACAATAGATCCATTTCCCAAGCATCTCCGATATTTCCTTCTACAGCTATCCTGTTTGGCTTAATTACAAAAATCCCAACTTTTTCCCAATCCAGACGAAAATAGTGGAGCTGCTTATGAATTTCCTCTTCATTTAACTGCCCTTTAACCCACTTGCAGAGAAAGCTGTTTCTAACCAAATCGACATTCTCTTTCAATTGCTCATTCATCCATTGGACCAATTGATTACTTCTTCTAGATTCATTCAAATGGTTGACCGCTTTGGTAACAGTTCTTTTCAGGTCATCAGGATTTACTGGTTTTAATAAATATTCAAATACATTTAATCGAAGGGCCTCCTGTGCGTATGAAAATTCATCATGTCCACTGATTATGATAATAATGGAAGAAGGCAGCTCCTTTTTCAGTTTTCCAATCAATTGCAATCCATTAAGGAAAGGCATATTGATATCCAAAAAAAGAATATCAGGCTTAACCTCCAGAGCCAATTCAAATGCGGTCTCCCCATCTTGAGCTTCACCTGCAATTTGTATATTCCATTCATCCCAATTCAGAGATTTTTTCAACCCTCTAATGATTTTAGGTTCATCATCAGCAATAAGTAATTTCAACATTTCCATTCCCCCTAATAAAATGAAAGAAAAACCTATCAGCTTAACCCCTCTCGGACGATTGGGTGCCAAATCTCTACCGTTGTACCATTATTTTCTATGCTGTGAACGATTAAACCATAGTCATTTCCAAAAGAGAGCTTAATTCTTTCATTTACATTCAACATGCCATATCCACCCGAATCTGCACCGCCAATCATCCCTGTTTTTTGCAGACGTTGATTTAATTTTGTTATCATTTCTGGATTCATTCCATTTCCATCATCCGTTACACTTAGAAATAGCTTGTTATCAATGATCTTTACTTGAATTAATATTTTTCCTCGACCTCTCTTGGTTTTAATCGCATGATAAATCGAGTTTTCTACTAAAGGCTGCAAGATGAGTTTGAGAACAAAAAGTTCTTTAGCCTCCTCCTGTACATCGATAACAAAATCAAATTTATCCTCATATCTAGTCATCTGAATAATCAGATAACTTTTTATGTGCTCAATCTCTTCTGATACCTTTATACTTTCTTTTCCCTTACTCAACCCAATCCGAAAAAGTTTTGTCAACGCATCAATCACGTCCATAATGTCCTTTGCTTGATATTCCATGGCCATCCACTTAATGGTATCAAATGTGTTGTAAAGAAAATGAGGCTTAATTTGCTCTTGCAGAACCTTTAACTCTGCCTCACGCTTTCGTTTCTCTATCAAATTAATGAGATTGAGAAGGTTTTTAATCGATTCAATCATGCTATTAAAACTGTCTCCAAGCTGCTTAATTTCATCTTCATTTTTACTTTCAAATTTATTGTCCAAGTCTCCTTGTGCTGCCTTTTTCATTAGTGAGCTAAGTTGACTGAGAGGCCTTGTAATCGACGATGTGAAAAAAGCGGCTGCAAAAATTGCCAGAATCAGCACAACCATTGCAATAATTCCAGCAGTCCATCTCATATCCTTTATAAAAGCAAGGGTTTCATTAATTGAGAAAACTCCAACAATCTTCCATCTAGTATATTCAGAGTAGTCATACATCACCTGGAAATCAGTATCTTGAATGTTTTTAATAAAACTTCCTGATTTTCTATTATTGAACCAAGAATCCTTTATACGATAAACGATTTTATTAACTGGGGTATACACTATACGAGACTGTTCATCTATAACGTATACAAATCCATGCGCACCAAAGCCCATGTTCCGGATTTCATTATTAATTGTATCAAGCTTCCAATCTATCAGAATAACTCCCAAAACCTCACCTGTTTTTTCATTTATGACCGCTTTGGTAACTGACAGCACTTCATCCGCGCTGTATTTTGGACTTGTGGTGAGGTTCCTGCCGATTGGCCTGCTTTCCAAATGAATCACAGAAGGAGCATTAGCTGCTTGCTTATACCAACTCGCATTGGTTAGAGGATCTCTTGTCGTTCTGGACATTTCATTACTTATTAACAAGTCGGACTTGTTAACTATTAAAACCCCAGCAATCTCTGGGTGTGTATCCGTATACATTTTCATCTGCGTTTTTATTTTAGATTGCAGACCAGCAGCGGGCTTTTGAACGAGCAAAAAATCGCTTACATTTTCGGTCCTGCTTAAATACTCTGTAATATTTTCTAATTCCTTAATATGTGACTCAATATTTTTTTTCACTTGCTCAATATCTTTCCTCGTATGAACATTCGCTTGCTGTTCAATCTGCTTTGAATATTGATGAGCTGGTAGTGCTGTTGAGATGGTTATAGATAGTAAGATAATTGTTATAAATATACAAATAAGCTTAAAATATAAAGATTTGTTTCTAAAAAACCAATAAATGATCTATCCCTCCTGTTAATTTGAAGTAAAAAATTTATTTCCAATGATGAATACCCTTTCAAAAGGATGTTATCAGTGACATTTACTGGGCTTTCCCAACAGTTATACGCATTTTATCCCGATATATAGACTCTTGTTATGTATTATACAAAAATATAAAACAAAATAATATATTGATATTTATTGTTAAAATTTTATGTTTCATAAACTAAAAAAAAACAAATACCGTCAAGATAAATCTCGACGGTTTTAACACATTTATAAATGTACTAAATTAATAAGCGTTCCAACCTGCATCCCCCGTATAACTGTTCCATTAACAAAGCTTGATTCATCAGAAGCAAGAAAAAGAGCTATATTTGCAATTTCTTCTGGTTTACCTCCACGTGGAATTATTCTACGGCAACCTTATTTTGAAGTCTCATATCAATTCCTCCAATTGTTTATAATTTTCTATTCTCTCTTAAACTTCTCCATACAATGGATGTTGGTTAAGTTAGGTAGTTTCCAAGCTTCTTTGTGGTACCTTTCCCAAAGTTGCTTTGGGCTCTATTTCGGATGCTTGTTTAACCTTCTTGATAAAGAAGGAAAGAAGTAATCCGATGATGCCGATCCCAATAATAACAAGATAGGCGTCATTAATACCCTGAATGGTGGCTTCCTTAATAAGCTGCCCTTGAGTAAAGCCTTTAGCAGCCGCATTAGGAGCCATATCCTGCAGATGTGATTTCGTTCGGTCTGACATAACGGTAACAAGAAGCGACGTACCGACAGCACCCGCCACTTGCCGAATGGTATTGCTTATGGCCGTTCCGTGAGCACTTAACTTTTGTGGCAATTGATTCAAACCAGCGGTCTGTAAAGGCATCATCATCAAGGCCATCCCAATGCGACGCCCTGTTGACATCAGAACCAAAAAGGTATAGCTTGTCGAATCTGTCAAGTTGGTAAAGCCCATCGTTGTCAGAATGGTAATTATCATTCCGATAACCGTTAGCCATTTTGCGCCAAAGCGATCGAACAACTTCCCTGTAACTGGCATAAGGAAGCCCATTATCAGCGCACCTGGAAGAAGGAGAAGACCGGACTCAATGGCTGTGTAACCACGGATATTCTGAAGGTAAAGCGGAAGCAGCATCATATCTGCATACATCACCATCGTAACCGCGATATTGATAATGGTCGTTAAGGAGAACATATTATACTTGAATGCACGCAAGTCAAGCAGCGGATTTTGCGATTTCATCTGCTTCCCTGAAAAGAGTGCGAGGGCCAAGATGCCTACTGCGATCGTACTTAGTACCTCCATGTCTGACCATCCAAGGCTTCCAGCTCGGCTGAAACCATATAGTAGGGCACCAAAACCAATGGTAGAGAGGACAACACTTAGGATATCCAGTTTTGTCTTGATACGATCAGATACATTTCGGAGATAAATGAATCCCAGTACAATAACAATGACAGCAAATGGAATCATTCCGTAAAACATTGTTTCCCATTTGTAGTTTTCAATAATATAGCCGGCAATGGTAGGACCAATGGCTGGGGCGAAAATAATCGCAAGCCCGACCATCCCCATGGCTGCTCCTCGTTTGTTGGGAGGAAAGATGGTCAGAATGACATTCGTAAGCAGCGGCATGATGATTCCTGCACCCGCCGCCTGAATCATGCGTCCGGTTAATAATAAAGGAAATCCTGTTGCAATAGCAGAAACGATGGTCCCAGCTAGAAAGATAAACATGGACGCTTGAAAAAGCTGACGGGTGGTAAACCGCTGCATTAAGTAAGCGGTAATGGGGATCAAGACACCGTTTACCAGCATGTAACCTGTTGTTAACCACTGTGCTGTTGCAGCTGTGATTTTAAATTCAACCATTAATTCAGGAGTAGCGACGCTCATGAGTGTTTGGTTTAAGGTTGCAATGAAAGCCCCTAATATCATAATGAACATAATAGGTCCTTTTTTTGGAGAATTTGTGACAGTTTTAGGATTATTATTCAATTCTCTCCTATCCTTTCTAACTTGAATATAGACTTTTTTTACAATGTGTTTAATAATTAACATTGTATAAATTACATTATAATAAGATAGTGGGTTCTGACAACAGACAATTTCTTAAGAAGTGTAGATTAGTTATCATTGTTTTCAGTTTTGTTGTTAATGCTGAAAATAATAGACACAACTAAAATAATTGTAAATTATCAAGTAGGAAGGATGATAAGCCATGAAGGTTAATGCAACTCCACGAGTAGATCCTCGTATACTTCGTACGCGCCAATTAATCAAGGACGCTTTTATAGATTTGCTGCAGGAGATGGAAATTAATAAAATAACGGTTAATCGGATTGCGGAACGCGCAACCATCAACCGTGTTACGTTTTATCTGCATTATCATGATATACAAGACTTGATGGAGAAAATGGCACAGGAAATGGCCGAGGATATTGAGTGCATTATGCTGAGTACGACAACAAACATGAAATCCGCTGAAGAAATTGATTCATTGAAGCTTGTGAACCTGCTTGAGCATATAGCCGAGAATGCTAAATTCTATAAAGTGGTTCTAAGTTCCACACGAACGCCAATCTTTACAGAGCGGTTATTAAAAATCCTTACGAAATCAATAACAGAGAGAACGGAGATAGACTCCTTGCTCGCTACTACCGATATCCAAAGGGATATTGCTATATGGCATGGTTCTTCAGCTCTTATCGGCACGATCGTAGCTTGGTTGCGTAAGGACATGCCTTATACACCGCAATTTCTTGCTAAGCAGATGTATATGCTTTTTCATTTAAGTAAGGAAAATAGGAAATCACCATAAAGAAGAGATTATACCAGTTGGACCTTTTTGGGAGTTGTTAACTACTGGGCTTTTCCTATGCAAACAAAAAATCCCCTTTTGATAATGATAAATTCCGGGGATTTTTTGTTCATATAAACCGAATGGTTGCCTTCCTATTTTACACCTTATTATCAATTAGCCTTTCCAAATTATTCAACATATGTAGGTGAATTTATTTTATCTTCATATTTGTCAACAAAAAGGTAACCACCGCTATTGACTACAGCATAATATATTTCCTCTATTCGTAAATTTCTTCTTTTGAATTCAGCTTCAATCCACTCACGGTTATAGATCCCGGTAGCGTTCTTTTCGATGATTTTCCCGTCCATAATTAGTTCAACTGGCAGCGACTCTGATGAATTGGGCAAATTTAAATCTTTTTTTATTACATTTTGAAACGGTATCTTTTTAAGAATGGATAATTCCCCGCTCACTTCTAGTAATGCGTATTCCACTTCAAATATATTAAAGATATCCTTTTCCCTTAAAAGCTGATTAAGGTCGTCAATCGAGAACTTTACCTTTTTCATATTATTGTCTAGTAATTTTCCTTTTTCTATGAGCAGGGTAGGTTTACCAGATAACCATTTTCTAAAACTTCGACTCCTAGAAGATAACACCATGAACAAATAAAACATTAAAACTAATACAAGAAATGAAATTAGAATTTCTTTGAACTTTAAATTCGTATCAAACCCCATGTTCGCTATAAAGGAACCAATTGTAACGGATAAGGCAAAGCTATAGTGGTTTTTATGAGAGTTAATATGCTTTCCAATAACCAGAGTAACAAGTATTAAAAGCAAAAAGCTGACACCTGTTCTCAGAATGGGTATAAGTGTATCTTCCATTTAAATCTCCTGTTTACTGATATTGTTTAACCAACTTGTATTTGAACTCAACTATAGTATAAAACAGTAGCTAAAAAGGATTGTAGACAGCCAAATATCGTTAATTATTTTTTGTCAGCACTTAAGAATGGAATTAAAGAGTATGATGGCAAAATGCAGCTTTTACCATAAAATATCCCCATTTAATTATTTTATCTTTCCAATTAGCTATTTTTTTTATCCATCAATTTCAGATTTCTTTAGGCTTCAATTATAGGCATATATAGGAAAAAGCCTCATGAGTGAAAATTCACTTGAGGCTTTATTATAGAGATATTGTGAGTAACAAATAATTCATTGTGGGAACTTACGTCTCCGACCTTTTTGAGAATTTCTATTTTATGTTTCTCGCCTCGGCATCATTACATCAACCTGTGCTGGTATTGCTTACCTTGTCTCTGGATAAAGCCTTTATAAACTGTTCAATTAGTAAAGGAACAATCTCAAAGGCATCGCCAACAATTCCATAATGACAGTTCTGAAAAATGGGGGCTTCTTTGTCCTTATTAATGGCAATAATTAAACCGGAATTTTTCATTCCTACAATATGTTGAATCGCACCGGAAATTCCAATTGCAAAATAAATTTTTGGCGTTACCGTCACACCGGTTTGCCCTACTTGATGAGCGTGATCAATCCAACCCGCTTCCACCACATCCCTGCTGGCACCAACCGCTCCTCCAAGAGTTTCCGCCAATTGGTGTATTAACTGAAATCCCTCGAAACTCCCTAATCCTTTTCCGCCTGCAACAATAATATCCGCTTCGTCGATTCTTACTTTCTTTACAGTTTCCTTTACAATTTGCAAGACTTTTGTCCGAATATCTTCTTCCTTTAGCGAAATTGTTTCTTCAACCGTCTTGCCCGTCCTCCCTGATTGAGGAGTAAGAGCTTTCATGACTTTGGCGCGTACTGTCGCCATTTGGGGCCGATATTTTTTACATAAAATGGTTGCCATAATATTTCCGCCAAAAGCCGGCCTGCTCGCTAATAGTAACCCTGTTTCCTCTTCAACATCCAGCTCCGTCGTATCCGCCGTTAAACCTGTCGGCATATCGGTGGCTACCGCACTTGCCAGGTCTTTTCCTGTTGAGGTGGCCCCGTAGAGGATAATTTCTGGTTTATATTTTTCCGTGCATTCCAGCAGCGCCTTCATGTAGGACTCGGTCCTGTAATGTTTAAATATGGGTTGATCATATACATACACTGTGTCTGCTCCGTATTCAAAAACGGTCTTCGTTAAATGTTTAACATTTTCTCCAATTAGAATACCGGCCAATTCCACTCCCCGTTTGTCTGCCAACTTTCTGCCGGCACCCAATAGTTCAAGGGATACAGAAGCAACAACTCCATCTTTTTGTTCAATGAACACCCAAACACCTTTATAATCTCGGAAATCCAATTACATTTCCTCCTTTGATTCAAACAATTCTTTCTTTTCAAGCATGACAGAGACCAACTTCTCTACTTGTGCCATTGGGTTGCCTTCAAGGAACGTTCCCCCTGCCGGCTTTTGTGGAGCCCAAACTTTGGAGACAATCGTTGGAGATCCCTTCAAACCAAGCTGCTTCACATCAACCTCTTCCAGGTCATCAACAGACCAGATATGAGGTTTATATCTGGCCGCTTTTATCATGTTTGGAAACGGAGAATACGGCACTTCATTGATTGTTTTTTCAACGGAAAACAAACACGGCAATGTGGAACGGACGACTTCATATCCATCCTCGAACTTGCGATGGACAATGGCAAATCCTTCTTCTTGATTGATTTCCACTACTTTGTTCACAGAAGTCAGCGGTGGAATATCGAGCCTTCTTGCAATTCCGGGTCCGACTTGCCCGGTATCTCCATCAATGGACATTTTTCCGCAAATGATCAAATCTACGGGCTGTTGTTTTCCTATTTTTTCAATCGCCTTTGTCACGGCATAGCTCGTTGCCAATGTATCTGCACCCGCAAACCGGCGGTCCGTGATTAAATAGCCCTCATCGGCGCCTATTTCAATACACTTTTTAATTGCGGTAACTGCTGGAGGCGGACCCATTGTTACAACAGATACGATTCCCCCATACCTATTCTTTAGACGAACCGCCTCTTCAACTGCATGTGCATCATATGGATTCAATATCGCAGGCGCTGTCCTCCGGTCCATCGTGTTTGTTTTTGGGTTCATCTTGATAATTTTGGTGTCAGGCACTTGCTTAATACAGGCTACAATATGCAGCATTTAACCCCTCCCTTTTATTTAAAAAGCACATATTTTTTTACTTTACGTAATATGAAACTTGCCGGCTGTTTTCCGGCTAAAAAGCCTTTTTTCGCCCGTTTACTTTTACTTTATTAAAAGAGATGTCCATACATTCGAATTTTCTGATAAATATCTATTTAAATGTTGCCAATGAAAAGCCAAACTAAAAAAAACCGCACGAGTGGAGGAATCACTGTGCGGTTATGGGGGTCAAAGACCAACCATTGCTCATCTAGGTTTTATCTCATTTGCCTTTAACTGATGACATTGGCCGTTTTTTCTAAAATTCTTCTTCCCTTAGATTTGAATGCCTCATAAAACGGAGCTGTTATTTCATAGTTACCAACTTATTCCCCATTATTCTTCCATGCTCTATTATACTGCTTCAATGATGATTGAAACGCCTTGTCCACCGCCTACACATAAGGATGCTAATCCAATTTGTTTCTTTTGACGTCTTAATTCATGAACTAAGGTAACCACAATCCGTGCACCTGAACAACCGATTGGGTGACCTAATGCTATCGCTCCTCCATTAACATTAATAATCTCCTCTGGCAAACCTAATTCCTTATTAACTGCCAGCACTTGTGCTGCAAATGCTTCATTGAGCTCTGCCAATTCAATATCCTGTATTGTAAGATTTGCTCTCGTTAAGGCTTTTTGTGTTGCTGGGACTGGGCCAATGCCCATGATAGAAGGAGAAACAGCAGCACTAGCAACCGAACGAATTTTGGCAAGTGGTTTTAAGCCGTATTCCCTAACAGCTTGTTCAGAAGCAACAATGACTGCAGCTGCCCCATCATTAAATGACGAAGCATTTCCAGCTGTCACCGTCCCATTTTCTTTAAAAGCTGGTTTCAGAGTTAGTAATTTCTCCAGATTAGTATTTTTTATATTCTCATCTTCTGTAAATAAAGTGGAACCATGCTTGCTTTTAATAACAACAGGAATAATTTCTTTTTCGAATTTACCATGTTCTTTAGCTTTAATTGCTTTTTGCTGGCTTTCTAAGGCAAAAACATCTTGTTCCTCTCGGGAAATATGATAGCGTTCTACTAAATTTTCAGCTGTAATCCCCATATGGTAACCTTCTATCGCACAGTGAAGTCCATCATGAAAGAGTGCGTCCACTGTCCGTAAATCTCCCAATTTCTGTCCCCACCTTGCATTCATCACCAAATGCGGGACATTACTCATACTTTCTGTCCCGCCTGCAATCACAACACTTGAATCTCCTGCAAGAATTTGGTGATAGGCTAATGTAATAGCGCGCAATCCAGATGCACATTGTTTATCAATTGTAATGGCTGGTACAGACACAGGTATCCCAGAATGGATAGCTGCTTGTCTTGCTGGGTTTCCTTTGAGTCCTGATTTTAGTACATTACCTAGTACTACCTCATCAATGCATTCAGCCGAAAGACCAGATCGCTGCCACACCTCCTTAACAACATCCGTTGCAAGTTGTACAGCTCCTACATCTTTCAATGAACCACCGAAACACCCTATCGGAGTTCTAAGTGCCTCTACTAAGTATACAGTTTGCATTTTACCTTCCCCCATTTTCCATAAAAATAGCGGTTTTGTCCGCGGTTTTACTTGGCACTTCCCTTTAATCGTTCCAATCTAAACGTCGATTGATTTCTTCTAATACTTGTTGAGCAGCAACAGGTATGACTGTTCCTGGACCAAAAATAGCCGCTACCCCGTTTTCTTTTAAAAATTCATAATCCTTGACCGGGATAACACCTCCGGCAACAACAACGATGTCTTCTCGATCGAGCTTCTTCATTTCAGTCATTAGTTTTGGTAATAGCGTCTTATGACCACCAGCCTGAGAACTTATCCCAATAACATGAACATCATTTTCAACTGCCTGAACTGCAGCTTCTTCTGGTGTTTGAAAAAGAGGACCAATATCCACATCAAATCCTAAATCTGCAAATGCAGTTGCTATTACCCTGGCCCCGCGATCATGACCATCCTGTCCCAGCTTGGCAACCATGATTCTTGGACGGCGTCCTTCCCTCCCTTCAAATTCCTGAGTTTGTTGTCGTACGTCATCAATTTCTTGCTCAATAGCATATTCGGCGCTATATACTCCAATGACCGAGCGAGAATTTGCTTTGTGACGCCCTACAACTTTTTCATATGCATCGGAAATCTCACCAAGACTTGCTCTGGCCCTTGCTGCTTCAATTGCAAGGGCTAATAAATTACCTTCTCCTGTTTTAGCAGCTTGGGTAATTGCCTTTAGCGTGGCTTGCACCTTTATATCATCACGACTTGAACGCAGCGCTTGTAAGCGCTTAATTTGGGCTTCTCGTACAGCAGCATTATCAACTTCAAGGATGTCTAGATTATCTTCATTTTCTAACCGATATTTATTGACCCCGATAATGGTTTCTGTTTTAGAGTCAATATGGCTTTGCCGACGAGCTGCCGCCTCTTCAATTCTCATCTTCGGGAGGCCCGTTTCAATTGCGTTAACCATACCACCTAGGGACTCTACTTCTTGAATATGCTTCCATGCTCGATGTGTTAATTCATGTGTTAAATATTCCATGTAATAAGAGCCGCCCCAAGGATCAACCACATTGCAAATACCGGTTTCTTCTTGTAAATAAAGCTGTGTATTCCTGGCAATCCGCGCAGAAAAATCTGTTGGTAATGCAATTGCTTCATCCAGAGCATTTGTATGCAATGACTGGGTATGTCCCATTGTTGCTGCCATTGCTTCGATACAGGTTCGAGTTACGTTATTAAAAGGATCCTGCTCGGTTAAGCTCCAGCCTGATGTTTGGGAGTGAGCACGCAGTGCCATTGATTTTTCATTTTTAGGTTGAAACTGTTTCATCAGTTTCGCCCACAATAGGCGTCCTGCCCGCATCTTCGCTACTTCCATAAAATAATTCATTCCAATTCCCCAAAAGAACGATAACCTTGGTGCAAATGAATCAATATCCAACCCGGCTTTCAGTCCGGTTCGAACATATTCTAATCCATTGGCTAAAGTGTACCCTAGCTCAATATCCGCAGTCGCTCCAGCTTCTTGCATATGATATCCAGATATACTAATGCTGTTAAATTTCGGCATATGTTGAGAGGTGAAGGAAAAGATGTCTGCTATAATTCTCATTGAAGCTTCAGGTGGGTAAATAAAGGTATTCCGAACCATATATTCTTTTAAAATATCATTTTGGATGGTACCAGATAATTGTGATTGATGAACACCTTGTTCTTCAGCTGCCACGATATAAAAAGCTAAAATCGGAAGTACAGCACCATTCATTGTCATGGATACCGACATTTTATCCAATGGGATCCCATCGAACAAAATTTTCATATCCAATATCGAATCCACAGCCACCCCTGCTTTTCCTACATCGCCCTCGACACGGGGATGATCAGAATCATAGCCACGGTGTGTTGCCAAATCAAATGCAATCGATAGGCCCTTTTGTCCTGCAGCTAAATTCCGGCGGTAAAAAGCATTGCTTTCCTCTGCAGTTGAAAAACCAGCATATTGTCTTATTGTCCATGGTTGGTTAATATACATTGTTGGATATGGCCCTCTTAAAAACGGTGCGATTCCAGATATATACTCCAAATGTTCCATATTAGTAAGGTCAGAAGATGTATATAACGGTTTCACGTCAATGTTCTCTAATGTTTTCCATCTTGCGGCCGTTTCTTCTATTTTTCGAGGAATGGGGGAGGTAAAAGCGTCACGAAATGACATTTTAGTAAAATCCACTACTTTGTACATTCTCTAATTCCTCCCTTTATTTGAAGAGTGATCAATTTTTCATAGTAGTTAATATTTGAATGAATAAAGTCATCTACTCCTGCCTTCGTATACAGTTCTCTATCATCTGCAGGAGGATAACCAGCCAATAGAATGGTTACGTTGCTATTACATTGTTTCAAACTTTTTGCTAGAGAAGGAACCACCTCAGGAAACTTCTCATCCTTACACAAAATGACCACAATATTGGATTTGGAAGATTGGAACGCATGTAATGCCTCGGAAATCGATTGATATTCTGCATGTTGGCTTACATGAAATCCCCCTACTTTTAAAAATTCGGTTACGAAATCTGCATGATGTTTATTGTTAGAAACAGGTCCAAAATTGGCTACAAATACCTCAGGGAGATGACCAATCTTAAGCTTGTATTTTTCTGCATGCTCACGAAGTGTCTCAAAAGGTTCTGCTGCTCTGTGAAAACCAAAATGACGAATAGATGGGTTCATACTTGTTGGTAAACACATAGCTTGTAAGAGTTCATCAATTTTCACACCGGCTTTGGCCGCTTTTATAGCATTCTCCATAGAATGATATTCTGTGAATTTTTTTAATGAATCTTGTAATAGAACGAACTCCACGTTAGAATTCAGATAGTTAACAGTATTGGGTGCGTCATTTTTGACTGGAGTCTCGACCTGTTCAATGTTTTCGTGAAAACCCAATGGATTCTCATCCAAATTCGGATAGATATTTGTACCTACAATCTTTTCTTTCCTGCTTTTGATATTATTCATTTTTTCTTCAGCTGTTCCAGCAACTGTCTCTTGTGGAAAACCCTCAATGAGCGAATTATACATTCCACCTATTATTTCTATTTGTTGAAAAAGCTCCCATGCCTTTTCAGCTAGTGTATAGGTGAGTGTTTCGATGTACCATGATCCTCCACCTGGGTCGGTAACCTTTGACAAATTAGCTTCATTTTCCAGAATTAGTTGAGTATTTCTTGCAATTCGACGTGAAAACTCATTAGGCGGACCAAATGCCTCATCAAATGGTGACACATGCAGGCTATTAACACCACCAATAATCCCACCAAACGCTTCTGTTGTTCCACGGAGTATGTTTACATAAGGATCGTGAACCGTTTTTGTCCATGCCGAAGTCCTTGCGTGTATGAACATCTTTTGAGAAGTATCATTACCGCCTAATTCCTTCACGATTCTAGCCCACAACATTCGAGCAGCTCTAAATTTTGCTATTTCCATGAAAAAATTTGAACCTATCGAAAAAGAAAAAGCTATCCTATTTGCTGCATCATCAATAGAAATGTGGTGATTTTCCATAGTGCGAAGATATTCCAAACCTGTGGCAATTGCAAAAGCCAATTCCTGTACAGCATTTCCCCCCGCATTATGGTATGCATGGGTTTGGACAACAATTGTTTTCAATTCAGGAGAGTGTTTCATCGACCACCTAGTCATCTCTGCCATCATTTTGTATGCTTGATTAATAGGATATGGAACCTCCCCCTTTTGCACGAGTTGTCCAATTGGATCAATACCAATACAGCCTCTAACTCTATTAGGACGTTGATTTTGTTCAATTATATAAGCCATAAATGTAGCGAAAAAAGGATATCCGCTTATACAAGGTTCCAAATAGATTGGGATCTCTTCCAAATTTATCTTCTGGAATGCTTTGTGAAAATCCTGGAGAGAGGCTATTGAAACGCCTGTCCTATTTACCTTTTCCTGGTCCAAGGGGTCAATCCATCTCTCTTCGTCTAAGACCAAATGAAGCATCGTTTGCCCTTTTTCTAAATCATTTCGTACAGCTTGATTAAACTCTTCTGGATCCGTGCAGGCTAATTCCTGACACACTTGCCAAGGTTCATGCTGTTTGCCTATTTCATTTGTTCCACGTAAATATGGGAAATCACCTGGCAATGTAGATAAAAAAGGATATTTTTCAATATCCTCATGACGATACAAAGGTTGAAGACGAATTCCTTCATAAGTATCGGTAACTAGATTTTCTTCAAATTTAGCTCCTTTTAAGTTTTTCTCTGCCACTTCTCTCCACTGTTGAAAAGTTGGTGTAGAAAAATCCTCAAACAAATGTATTTTAGATTCTGTCATTTTACTATTAATGGTCACAGTTTCAAGCCACTCCCCTTCTAGTCTATAATTCTGCAATAATTTAAATTTGTATTTTAACCTGATTTTTCCGGGGAAGTTTTTGACAAAGAATACTTGGAATGTTTTGAAAAATGGTAAGTTGGGTAATTATAATAAACTTTTGCAATCGCAAAATTTTCACAAAGGGAACACTTAATTTGATACGATGCTTTGCTGAGATGGGGAGCATCTAAAAATGGCAGTGCTTCTTTCATATGTGTTTTACATACCCACATAATTTCACCCTTCCTCCAATCTTTTTAAACTAATAACAAGATCGTTCTTCCAACCAATTACCAATCGTTGGATATGTTATTTTTGAAGCTTTACTTCCAAAAGCAATGGACGTGTGACCTACTGGTAATTTTATATACTGTTTGTCTTTACTGGATATGCAATTCATCAATGCTTCTACTTGATGTGGTTGTGCAATGATGTCAATTTCACCTGATAAGTTGAGCACATTCGCAGTGATTGCCTCAAGATTAACCTTCCGGCCTCGAATAACCAGTTCGCCTTTGATAAGCTTGTTTTTTTGATAGAATTCGCGAATCCACTGACGATAGGATTCCCCTGGAAATGGAATGCCATCATTTAACCATTTTTGCAGAAGTTTAAAGCTCTTTACGAAACTTTCATTATCAGCCCGATCAAAAAGACTAACATATGGTCCATAAAAGTTTGCCATCGGTTTGAGTAATTTGTTTCCGATGTCAATCATTTCAGGTGGGATATTCCCGTATGTTTGAACCAATTTATCAATATCAAAATGTTGCTCATCCAGCATTGCACCATATACGCCTGTTTCTTCAAAATCAAATGGGGTTGTCATAAAGATAAGGTTACGAATTGGTAACTCAGGGTGCAGAGCTGCAAATATTGATGTTATCGTACCACCCATGCAGTATCCAAGAATGGACACTTCCTCCGCATTCGATTTCCGCAAGACTTTTTGCACTGCTCTTGGGATGTAATCCATAATATAATCATCTAATTTCATATTTTTATCTTCCATGCCTGGTGTACCCCAATCAAGTAGATAAACGTCAAAGCCTCGATTTACTAGATATTCAACTAAACTGCTACCCTTCGTTAAGTCCATGATATAGGGCTTATTAATCAGTGCAAAAATCAAAAGAAGTGGAGTTTTATATTTTTTCGGTTGTTCTGAAATATAGCGATAAAGCTTGGTTTTATTTCTAGTCCAAATAACTTCTTTCGGCGTTGGGCCAACCTCGGGCTCAGCATCCTTCATTAACACTTGAGTTACACTTTTTACACGTCTATTCATCTGTTGATACTCCTCTGGCATCATCCCGATAAAACTTTCGTATTGTTTTGTCATTAGATCCTTCATTACTATCCACCCCTAATGTAAAATTAAATTAAAACTTTTCACTTAATATGAACTTAATTTCTATATACTTTACATTTAAGATTTTAATAAAGTAATGATTTGGTTCAGTTTATTATCAAGACTTTTCATTTCCTTTTTTAAACTTGCCATTTCTCGTTGAGATTCCACTGATTCATTTTGATTATCCTTGTAATCTTGTATAAATTCTTCTAAATCATCCACTTTCGCATCGATATTAACAATTTGCGAGGAAATATGCGCAAGGTCATTTCTTGATGGTAGATTGACAAATTCATAATAACGTTCTGTAGTTTCATTCAACATATTTTTTAATTGAAGATTCATCTCCAACAACTGTCCTATCCCCTCAGCTGGAAATTTCTTTGTCACTCTATCATCAAAAAGCTTGCTGTACTTGGTGTAATAATCCTTCCAAATTTCATAAGTGTTAAAGTTTTGTAACATCTTTACTCCTCCAATTACCTATATAATTTAATGATTTTACTAGATTTTTAAAATCTAATCTTATAACGGAATATTTCCATGCTTTTTTTTCGGTCTTGATTCTTTTTTTGTTCTAAGCATCTCTAAAGATTGTTTCAGAACTTTCCTTGTATCTCTAGGATCAATCACGTCATCAACCATGCCATGAGAGGCGGCAACATAAGGATTCGCAAACTTGTTTCGATATTCCTCAATTTTTTCAGAACGAGTTACTGCTGGATTGCTGCTTTGGTTAATTTCTTTCGCGAATATAATATTTGCTGCTCCTTCAGGACCCATTACGGCGATTTCCGAGTTAGGCCAAGCATAGACAATGTCCGCACCGATGGCTTTTGAATTCATTGCCACATAGGCTCCGCCAAATGCTTTTCTTAAAATAACCGTTATTTTGGGCACAGTCGCTTCCGAATATGCATAGAGAATTTTTGCTCCGTGACGAATGATTCCGCCGTGCTCTTGATTGACCCCTGGGAAAAACCCAGTAACGTCTTCAAATGTGATAATTGGAATGTTAAATGAATCACAGAATCGAATGAATCTGGCAGTCTTATCCGAAGAATTAATATCCAGTCCTCCAGCCATTACTTTTGGCTGATTGGCAATGACCCCCACACTATTTCCATCAATACGTCCAAAACCAACCACGATATTTTTCGCATAGTCTTTTTGTACTTCCATGAAATCACTGTGATCTAGAACTTGTTCTAATACCTTCCGAATGTCATATACCTTTGTTCCATTGAGAGGTACTAGGTCAAGCAAATCTTCGCGCCAATCACTCTCTTCACAAATTGGAAGAGCCTGAGGAGTTTCCGAATTATTTTGAGGGAGAAAGGTAATTAATTTCCGTACCTCATCTAAGACCTCGTGTTCAGAATCCCCAGTAAAATGCGCACATCCACTTATGGAGGAATGAACTTTTGCACCGCCAAGATTTTCCGCAGAAATGTTCTCTCCAGTAACGGTTTCAATCACCTTTGGTCCTGTAATAAACATTTGACTGGTTTTGTTGACCATAAACACAAAATCAGTGATAGCTGGAGAATAGACTGCCCCACCTGCACAAGGGCCCATAATTACAGATATTTGTGGGATGACCCCTGAATAGATGGCATTCCGATAAAATATTTGACCGTATCCGTCTAAGGAAACAACACCTTCTTGAATCCTGGCGCCGCCAGAATCATTTAAACCAATAATGGGTGCTCCATTTTTAGCTGCCAAATCCATGATTTTGCATATTTTTGTCGAATGCATCTCTCCTAATGCTCCGCCAAAAACGGTAAAATCCTGTGCAAATACGTAGACAAGCCGACCTTGAATTTTACCGTAACCCGTCACGACCCCTTCTCCTGGGCTTTCTAATCTATCCATACCGAAGTTGGTTGAACGGTGCTGAATGAATGGATTTAATTCCACAAAGGAATCTTCGTCTAGCAATAAATCAATTCGTTCCCTTGCAGTTAACTTCCCGCGATTATGCTGGGTATGAATTCGCTCGTCTCCCCCGCCAAGAGCGACCTTACCTTTCCGGTCCCAAAGATCAAAAATCTTCTCATAAACTGTGCTCATTGGTTATCTCAACCTCCTCTCTGCTAGATATATTTAGGATGTCTGTTTCACTAAGAAAAGCGGTTGACCGTACTCTACGAGCTGGCCATTCTCGACGAGAACTTCAACAATCTCGCCGTCCAATTCAGCTTCAATTTCATTAAACAATTTCATGGCTTCTAAAATGCAGACCATGGTTGATTTCTCAACTTTATCTCCAATTTTAACAAAAGGTGCCGCGTCAACTCCTGGTGCTCTGTAAAACGTTCCTACCATTGGAGAAACAATTTTTGAAAGGTGTTTGATTTTATCATTTGTTTGTGTATTATTTACCTTCACTAAGTTCTCTGTCTTTGCAGCTACTTGAACATGTCCTGTTGATATCTCCTTATTTGTGTATGATGGTAAAATGGCTGTAGTCTCAGCATTAACAGAAAGAGCCTGAGTATCAGAAGTGTTTATCCCCTTTTGAACTACTGGTGCTGTCCCAATACTTCTACGAATTAATATTTTAGAATTACCTTCTTCAATTTCGAACACTTCTATTGAAGAATCATCCACTAATTTAATCATTTCTCTAATTTCTTGGATTTTGAACATCTTTCTCTCTCCTTAGTAATCGTAAACTATGAATTATTCTTCTAACTTCAATGGATTGTTTTCAAGAAATTTTGTATTAAATTGTCCTTTTATAAAGGATTCATGTTCAAGTAATTTTTGATGAAACGGAATCGTTGTCTTGATTCCGCTAATGACAAATTCATCAAGCGCTCTTTTCATCCGCGCGATGGCTTCTTCACGATCTTTTCCCCAAACAATCACTTTTGCGGCCATCGAATCATAAAAAGGAGAAATTTCATAACCAGGATAGACAGCGCTATCCACACGTACACCATACCCCCCTGGAGGTAGATACATTTCGACTTTCCCTGGAGAAGGCATAAAATTCTTTGCCGGATTTTCTGCATTTATACGGCATTCAATTGCCCACCCATTGATTTTTATATCTTCCTGTCCAAATGACAGAGGGTACCCTGCTGCGACTAAGATCTGTTCCTTGATTAAGTCAATCCCAGTAATCATTTCTGTCACTGGATGTTCTACCTGAATTCGCGTATTCATTTCCATGAAATAGAAATTGTTGTTTTTATCTAATAGGAACTCAACAGTACCCGCTCCATAATAATGAACAGCTTTTGCAGCGGCGATTGCTGCAGAACCCATCTGTTCACGAGTCTTTTGCTCAAGTGCTGGTGACGGGGCTTCTTCAACAAGTTTTTGATGGCGTCTTTGGATGGAACAGTCTCTTTCACCTAGATAAACAACATTACCCAACATGTCTCCAATTATTTGAATTTCTACATGACGCGGTTCCTCAATGTATTTCTCGAGATACACCCCAGCGTTTCCAAATGCAGTTTCAGCTTCTTTCTGGGCTTGACGAATGGCTTTTCGTAAATCCTCTTCATCCTCGGCTACTCTCATTCCCTTGCCGCCGCCGCCAGCTGTTGCCTTCACGATGACGGGGAATCCAATTTCCTTTGCAATAGTTAGAGCTTCTTCGAGGTCTTCAATTAGGCCATCTGTTCCTGGAACGGTAGGTACACCTATACTTTTCATGGTATCTCTCGCGACCGCTTTATCTCCCATTTTATTTATGGCTTCTGCTTCAGGACCAATAAATGTAATATTATAATTCAAGCAGATTTCTGCAAAGTTAGCGTTTTCAGCTAAAAATCCATATCCCGGGTGGATCGCATCCGCATTTGTAGATAATGCAACACTTATTATATTAGGAATATTCAAATAACTTTTAGCAGACGGCGTGGGTCCAATACAATATGCTTCGTCTGCCAGTTGAACATGCAGAGCTTCACGGTCTGCTTCAGAATATACAGCGACCGCAGCTATCCCCATTTCCTTACACGCCCTAATCACACGGACAGCAATTTCTCCTCGATTAGCAATAAGAACCTTTTTAAACATATACAAGTTCCTTTCGAACAGTAATTTTATAGAGAGTGTCCATATTTGATGAAATGTCTCTCTTCCACCAGAACCTTATTCATTACTCCATTGATGGCAGATTTTTATTTAGAAGAAATTTGCTTATAAAAAAGAGTTAAGCTTGTTTTCAATCACAGGTAGTTTTTAAGAGGTTACTAGTGCTTTTTTGAATTCTTCCGTCAGCAATGGAACCACCTCAAACAAATCACCCACTATACCATAGTCCGCTATTTGAAAGATGGGTGCTTCCGGATCTTTGTTAATAGCAACAATTACTTTAGAGTTAGACATTCCAGCTAAATGCTGAATGGCACCAGAAATTCCACAGGCAATGTACAAATCAGGAGTGATGACCTTTCCTGTTTGTCCGATTTGCAGTGAATAATCGCAGTATTCGGCATCGCATGCACCACGAGAGGCACCTACCGCACCCCCTAGGACATCCGCCAGTTTCTGAAGCACCTTAAAACCTTCTGACTTTTTAACCCCTCTACCACCAGAAATGACTACTTTCGCTTCTAATAAATCTACACCGACAGTTGTTTTTTGTATTACTTCTTTTACAACCGTCCGTAAGTCTTTGATTTCAGCATAAAAGCGCACAATCTCAATCGTTCCGCCCATTTCTTCCACCGGGATGTTATTCGGACGGACAGTTGCAAATGGGATGCCAGATACTACTTTCTTTTTCTCTAAGGCTTTTCCGGAAAAAACAGGACGGGTGAAGATAACATCAAAGTCTTCCACCTGAACATCAATGACGTCAGATACAAGTCCTAGTCCAAATCGCGATGCTATCCGCGGTGCAAGATCTTTTCCGATTCCCGTATGTGGCATTAATATAGCTTCTGGTTCGACTACATCAATTACCTGGCTTAAGCATTGAGAATATGCATCTGTTGTATACACATCGAGTTCATCGTTGGAAATAATATATACTTTATTTGCTCCATGTTTCCCTAAAACACTTGCATAATGAATGGCATCGCTGCCGAAAGCCACAGCTATAATTTCTCCGCCTTCTGCAATGCGCTGCGCAGCTGTCAGCGACTCAAGCGAAACACCTCTTAGGTTCCCAGCTTTAGCTTCAGTCACTACAAGTACTTTTCTCATGTTTGTCCTCCTTGGTGATGATTAGATTACCCTTGCCGCACTGCGAAGTAGCTCAGCCAGTTCAGAAACTTGAGCTTTTATTTCTCCGTTCAGGATACGTCCTGCACCTTTTTTCGGCGCAAAAAATATCTCGGTAGTGATTGTCTTTACTTCCAGAACGTCTTCAATATGTAAATCATCAATCTCAATCCGCTCAATTGGCTTTTTCTTCGCTTTCATGATGCCGGGCAAGGAAGGATAACGAGGCTCATTTAATCCTTGTTGTGCTGTAACCAATACTGGAAGAGATACCATGACAACTTCTTTATCTCCTTCAACGTCACGCTCGATTACCGCCTCGTTTCCATCAATCTCCAGCCTTGTAATCGTCGTCACTTGGGGAATATCAAGTTCCTCTGCAAGGCGCGGACCAATTTGTCCACTGCCATAATCAACTCCCACATTCCCGCCTAATATGATGTCAAACTCCCGATTTTTAATAACGGCCTCAAGAATTTTGACTGTACTGTATTCATCAAGATTTAAATCTTCGCTATTAACCATAATCCCTTTATCTGCACCCAGCGCAAGCGCTGTTCGGAGCCCATTCTCTGCACGTTCCGGTCCTACCGTGATAGCCGTTACTTCTCCACCATGCATATCCCGCAAATGAAGCGCTTCTTCAATCGCATATTCATCGTAAGGATTGATGATGAAGTTTACCCCTTCTTCTTTAACCGATCCATATTTTAACGCAATTTTTTCTTCGGGATCGAATGTTTGTTTCATCAATACCAAAATGTTCATTTTTTCGTATCCCCTTCTGATGTAATATTTTTAAAGCACTCTGGGTTTAACGATTTTAATACAATTGCCCTATGAATTCCTTGATAGCAGTGTCGCTTCAAAAATCCCTGAAACTTTTACATCGCCTTCACCATTTTTCGCCAGGACTTCTCCTACTACTAAGTTGTCAGCCTTTTTCTCTTTCACTCTGCCAACAATTTCGATAGATTCTCCAGGATACGTCATTTTACTAAAGCGTACTTGTATTCTCTTAATGTTTCTTCGTGATATCCAGGATGTAACTCCTTGAGATAACATCCCCATAACTAACATACCGTGAGCGATAATGCCTGTGCCGGCTTCCTCTCCAACCTCTTCTACGGTATGCAGAGGATTAAAATCTCCAGAGGCTCCGGCAAATTTTACGAGCTGGACTCGTGTAATCGGATCTTTTTTCAGAACTGGGAATGAATCTCCCACCTCTAGGTCTTCAAAATACATGATTCGTTTCGCCCCTCTAATCATCTACTTTTTAATGACAGTGAATTAACGTAATTTTAGCAATTGCCACTAATTCGCCTTTTTGATTGGTATATCGTGTTTCTTCTGTAATAAAATCCATTCCGCCCGAGGAACCGATTTTGGTATCAGCCCGAACAATTTTACTCATAACCTGAAGCTCATCCCCGGCATAAATATCACCTAAATATTCATACTCCTGCCCACCATGCAATATTTTAACTGGGTTTAAATTCAATGCCTCCATTTTTTCTTGGAAGCCATATCCGCCATGGTAATCTATGATCTGCAAAAAGGTTAGCGGAACAGGAATGCCTTCATAACCAGCTTCCTTAGCTGCCTCCAAGCTGTAGTAAACGGGGTTATCATCACCAATAGCAATGGCTAATTCTTTTATTTTTCCTTTTTCAACAGCCATGCTGTATGGTTCTAACTCATACCCAAGTAAATCATTCACATCCGACATGGTCATTCACCTCTTTTTAATCGATTACGTTCCTATTTTTATTACATATTTCGAATTTAGCTATTCTTTAAGCAGATTCCCAGCAATTACAAGACGCTGAATCTCTTGCGTTCCTTCATAGATTTGGGTGATCTTTGCATCTCTCATATAGCGTTCTACTGGATATTCCCTTGTGTAACCATATCCGCCAAATACTTGAACTGCTTCGACTGCTACTTCCATCGCGGTGTCTCCGGCAAACAGTTTGGACATCGCAGATTGAAGTCCATAAGGGATACCTTGATCCTCACGCCATGCGGCTTGATAGGTCAATAAACGGGCAGCCTCGATCTTTGTAGCCATATCAGCCAGCTTGAATTGAATGGCTTGAAGCGAACTAATCGGTTTGCCAAACTGGACGCGATTCTTCGCATATTCGACCGCTTTATCAAACGCTCCCTGAGCGATTCCCACCGCTTGGGAAGCAACTCCGTTACGGCCTCCGTCGAGGGTCATCATCGCAATTTTAAACCCTTCACCCACTTGTCCCAAGCGGTTGTCCTTTGGAATGCGGCAGTCCTCAAAAATTACTTCGGTCGTCGCGGAAGAGCGAATGCCCATCTTTTTCTCCTTTTTTCCCACAGAGAAACCCGGGAAGCCCTTTTCTACGATAAATGCTGTAATCCCCTTTTGCTTTAGATTCGGATTGGTCTGAGCGAAGACAATATAGATGTCCGCATAGCCGCCGTTGGTAATAAAAATCTTCGAACCGTTTAAGATCCAGTCATCCCCGTCACGCACGGCCGATGTTTTCATTCCTCCGGAATCGGATCCGGATCCAGGTTCCGTCAAGCAATATGCCCCCATGCTTTTTCCTTCCGCCATAGCCCGCAAATATTTTTGCTTTTGTTGCTCCGTTCCAAACTTGTAAACTGGCCATCCTGCTAACGATGTATGGGCAGCAAGAGTGGTGCCTATGGAAGCATCCACTCGCGAAAGCTCTTCCAACGTGATCACATAACTTAAATAATCGGTACCTGCACCACCATACTCCTCCGGCCAAGGGATCCCACATAATCCAAGTTCGGCCATCTTGTGCCAAATCTTAATATCAAAGTGTTCTTCTTCATCGCGCTGAGCAGCAGTAGGCTCAACTTCGTTTAAAGCAAACTCGCGCACCATTTTTTGCATCATTTGATGTTCATCGGATAATAAAAAGTTCATTGTTAGTCCCCTATCAAATATATTTTTGTGCATTCAATTATGCCCATGAAATAATTGACCGAGCGATTGCTCATTTTTTCTGTAAAAACTCCAACCCTTTCATGGGTGGGAATTTAACGGCTATTACACTTTTTGTTCGATAAGTTTTCGGGAATAGATGGTTACCCATTTCCTTGGCAGCAACCCTACAGATTTAGCCATGAGTTTATTTTTAAAGCCTGGGATGATCACCGTTTTATTCTTCATTAACCCTTCAAATCCGTATTTGGCAACAGATTGTGGTTCCATCAAGTTCTTAATGAAAATTTTTGTTCCTGTTGCGGCCAACCCTTGCGTGAGCGGCGTTTTGGTAGAAGGGGGACATAATACAGAAACTTGAACTCCGGTTCCTTTAAGTTCTTCCGCAATTGCTTCCGTAAAGAATAAGACGTACGATTTGCTGGCCCCATACATCGACATCCCTGGAGTTGGCTGAAAGGCTGCTGTGGAAGCCACGTTTAAAATTTTACCGTGCTTCCGTTTCACCATGTCATCCGCAACAAGTCTAGTTAAATACGTGAGCGAGATCATGTTGAGCTGGAGGTATTCCATTTCTTTTTGAATATCCAATTCCGTCATCAACCCTAATCCGCCAGCTCCGGCATTATTAATTAAAATATCGATGTCGATGCCTTCGCTTTTCAAGTATTGATGCAAGCTCTCTACTGTTTCATGGCTGCTTAAGTCACCGGCATAAGTATTTACATGCACTCCATAATCCTTTTTTAAATTCTCCGCTTGTTGTTCCAACAACGTTGCGTCTCTGGCAACTAATATCAAGTTATAGCGATGGCCTGCGAAAACTTTTGCGAATTCCAAACCGATCCCTTTAGTAGCGCCTGTAATTAAAACTGTTTCTGTTGGCATATATTTTTTAGCCCCCTCGAGTTTGGAATATTCTAAAATTTATAAATATTATTATGTTATTAATTATACTCATAAGTAATAATTAAATAAAATTAAAATTTTTAATGTATAAGTAAGTATTACTACTATTCAGATAGTGAAAACTATCAATTTTTCTAATTTTCTGTAAATAATAGAAATTACACATAATAAAAGAGAAGCCTCTTAGTCAATTAGACAACGGGCTTCTCTTTTTATTACAGATTTATTTATTAAAATGCAGTCACATCAACAGGTTCAATTCCTTCAGCCTCACAATAGTCAAGGTATTTTTTCAGGAATGATTCCCAATTATCTCGTGCAAGAATTTCTCCATTCTCACCCAAATAGTCTAATGTTCCTTCCACAATATTGAAGGTAATAACGTCTTCATCCCCTACAGCTGTAGGTGTATGCGTGGATCCGGCAGGTTCAAAAACCATGTCGCCAGGTTTGGAGATCCAGGGCTCTTCGAGATATCTCCAAGACCCTTGAACGGTATAAACAATGACTTGTCCAGGATGGAAATGGGCCGGAAGCTGCATTTTCGCAGGAACATATAATAACGTAATATTCTGTCCTGTCACAGGGTTCGCTTTAAGCAATTTAAATTTCGCATCTCCGAAATAAGGAACCCAAGGCAATTCATCTACATTAACATTTCCTGCATGATATGCTACTGCTTCTTGTACATTTTTTACATTACTCACAAAAATCCCCTCTTCCAACTTATATGTTTTTTAAATCCGCATGATGTTAACGCTTACATTTTTCAGCTAATTAACTTTTTCGAATTTATTAATCTCAGTATATTTTTAATTTTCAACTAAGTAAAATAGTTATTTTTAACATGCAATTAAGTTTGATTAATTTACACAGACAAGTTATTTGGTTGAAATTTACTTAGCCCCAAGTCCACCATCAAGAGTCAAAATTTGTCCAGTACAATAATCAGATGCTGCTGAAGCAAAGTAAAGGAGTGCACCTACCAAATCATTGTCACTGCCTAACCTTCTAACTGGAACTTGTGAGGCAATGAAAGGGCCTGCTTTGTGTACAAGTGTTCCCGGTATTTCTGGGTTATTCATTCCTGTAGTGAAAACTCCAGGAGCAATTGAATTTACATACACTCCATGGCGACCCCACTTAACTGCTAGATCCTTCGTTAAAGTCATGACTGCACCCTTACTAGTTGTATATCCGACAGAATCTACTGCTTCCGGGTCAACACCTTTAAATCCGATACTAGAA
This sequence comes from Neobacillus sp. C211, assembly GCF_051842875.1. Lineage (NCBI taxonomy): Bacteria > Bacillati > Bacillota > Bacilli > Caryophanales > Bacillaceae > Neobacillus > Neobacillus sp. C211. The sequence goes on along the minus strand of NZ_JBPXRO010000004.1, from coordinate 175,279 downwards.
GAAATATTAATGATTTTACCGTATTCGTTATTAATCATATGTTTTCCAACTGCCTGACACATCAAGAATGTTCCTGTCACATTTGTATCCAGCATAGCTTGCCATTGGTCTAAAGGCATATCCGCAGCAGGAGACTCAAAAACGGTTCCGCTGCTGTTGACTAAAATTTCGATTGCTCCAAAATGAGAAACCGCTTTCTCCACACCTTGAACGACAGATTCCCGATCTGTGACATCCAATGATAGAGCAAGTGCCTGTCTTCCTAGCGCCTCGATTTCTTTTACTACTGCTTCGCAAACCTCTAAACGCCGTGAACATACAACAACGTTTGCTCCTGCTTCTGCCAACGCCAGTGCCATTACACGCCCTAACCCGCTGCCGCCTCCGGTAACGATTGCTGTCTTACCATTTAAATCAAACAATTGGTTCGTTGCCATTCTAGTTCTCCTCCTGTATGTAGAAAATTCAAAGATTTTTAAATCTTCTTGATATTGATTATACTAATAAATTATAATTAAATAAAATTAAAGATTTTAATTTGTAAGTAAGTCTTACTAATATTTGAAAAAGGGGAACAGCATGAATATTGAACAATTACTATATATCGTAGAAGTCGCAAAATACAGTTCTCTGTCTATAGCAGCACAGAATCTACATGTGACTCAATCCAACATCAGCCAGTCCATAACCAACTTGGAAAAGGAGCTGGGGATTAAAATTCTTAAGCGGTCACGGGGACACGGCGCTGTCCCAACCGATGATGGAAGAATCATTCTGAAACTCGCCTACGAAGTACAAAAAAAACTTGAGGAAATAAAAGAGACAGCTAATTTATTGAATTCCACGGAAGTGGGGGAACTAAAAATATCGTCATTACCCGGATTGATGACGTTCCTGGTAAAAGCGATAGCAGCGTTTAGACATGATTATCCGCACGTAAATTTGGAGGTGGCCGATAAAAGTGGATCTGCTGTAATTGAAGATGTCAGGCAGCATAAAACCGACATTGGACTGGTTACGTATTCAAGCGATTTGAATATAAATATGGAAGGAATTGCTTATGAAGCACTCATTGAAGGGAAGCAGAAAATATATGTTTCTAAGCATTCTCCATTAGCCTTTCTTGGTACCGTAACACCTAATGATATACTTGATCAAACTCTTGTTACATATAAAGGTGAATTAATGCAGTATTTTGTTCAGGATTTCTTTAACAAATATAAGCCTATGAAAATCCTATTTACTTCAAATAATATGGATGGAGTTCTCCAAGCCATAAGTGAAAATTTGGCGATTACATTTGCTCCTGATTTCGTAATGAAAAACTATCCCCCTGTCATCAATGGTGATATCATCCCAATTGATTTGGTGAATCATCCGACCGTTAATATTTCTTTAGGGTTAGTTCGATCAGAGAATAAACATTTATCCACTTTTGCCAACAAATATATTCATCATTTAAAATCAGAAATTATTAAAAATTAAAAAGGAAAAAAAGAGAAGGTTCTTCGTCTTAAGTGGCGAAAAATCTTCTCTTTTTTACAAATCTATCTCTACCTTAACTGGAATTAGCAGTGTTACCTCTTTTACCTTGTTATAGGAGCCTTTTGGCGATCCCCTTTACCACATGTCAAATTGGCGCTGATCGTAAAGGAAGCCTCCGTCTTCTCTATCACTTCATCAAGTGAAACACCGTCTTGAGTTTCTACAAGAATCATTCCCTCGGGAGTAAAATCAAACACAGCCAAGTCCGTAATCAGTCGATTGACAACTTTTTGACCTGTCAATGGAAGGGAACAGCTTTTTTTGATCTTGGATTCATTGTACTTATTGGTGTGCTCCATTATGACCACAATTCTTTTGGCACCATGGACAAGATCCATCGCCCCTCCCATCCCTTTGATCATTTTTCCCGGGATCATCCAATTTGCTAAGTCACCTTGTTCGGAAACCTCCATGCCTCCCAGGATGGCCAGATCAATGTGTCCCCCACGTATCATGGCAAAGGACTCAGCACTGTCAAAGAAAGATCCACCAATTACCGCTGTAACCGTTTCTTTCCCTGCGTTAATAAGATCAGGATCTTCCATCCCTTCAACTGGATAAGGTCCAATGCCAAGCAATCCATTTTCGGATTGCAATAATACATGAACTTCTTTAGGGATTTCGTTTGCAAGTAAAGTAGGAATTCCAATTCCTAGATTCACGTTCATCCCAGTTTGAATCTCTTGAACCGCACGCTTAATGATTTTTGTCCTAGTATCCATACTGTTAATCCTCCTGAAAAATTGCATTGTAATTTTTGTGGTAAGTTACTCTTTAAAGGTAATTAATTATGTATGACGGTACGGCGTTCAATTCTTTTCACATAATTTTTTCCTTCCAATATCCTTTGGACATAGATCCCAGGTGTATGAATCTCATCCGGATCAAGTCCACCCACTTCAACTATTTGCTCCACTTCGGCAATCGTTATCCTGCCTGCCGTTGCTGCAAGTGGATTAAAATTCCGCGCTGTCTTCCGGTAAACAAGATTTCCTAATGTGTCCCCTTTCCATGCCTTGACGAAGGCAAAATCCCCAACAATTCCTTCTTCAAGAATATGTGCTCTGCCATTAAAAAATCGCTGTTCTTTGCCCTCTGCAATCGGTGTACCCACGCCAGTGGGCGTATAGAATCCAGGGATGCCAGCTCCTCCTGCCCGAATTCTTTCCGCCAGTGTCCCCTGGGGAACAAGCTCTACTTCCAATTCTCCACTTAAAAATTGCTTTTCAAAGATCTTGTTCTCTCCCACATAGCTTGCCACCATTTTCTTAATCTGCTTATTGGCAAGTAGTAAACCCAGTCCCCAGTCATCCACCCCACAATTATTACTAACAATCGTTAAGTCTTTTGTTCCCTTTTCCCGTAATGCCAGAATTAAATTCTCGGGAATACCCGACAAACCAAACCCACCAACAATGATGGTTGCACCATCTTGAATATCTTGAATCGCTTCAAAAAATGTTGTATTTAACTTTCCTTGAACTGCCAATATTTTCACTCCCTGCATTATTATCTTAATTATTAGAATCTTTTTATTATGATAACAATTATACTCATAAGAATTAATTAAATAAAATTAAACTTTCTAATCTTCAAGTAAGTAATGTTTATATACAAAAAAACTAGAATCTTAAAAATAATTAAGGACCTCCGTAATAAGGAGGCCCTTTTACAATTCAAATCATGTTACGATTCTAACTAATTTAATTCATCCACTTCAATATGATCATCAGCGTAAGTCTCGGACATCTTATCCTGACAATTCCAGCACTTACTGCGATTTCGCTCCATAATAGCTAATTCTTCATGACAATCTACACAACAATCCATCTCAGAAACGGCCTTTTCATTTTTACACATAGTTTATTTCCCTCCTTGATTCACCTATTCATGATTTTTATACAATAACTTGTTCCTCAGGTTTTATCGTTGTTTGACTTTGGTTCGCGGGACGAACAATAGCCCAAAACAATGTTCCCATTACGAACATAACCAAAGAAGTTACTTGGAAGCCATAACCATATCCAATTGCCTCAGTTCCTGCATACTGGATAAGATACCCGAATATGAGTGGAGCTATAATGCTTGTTGAACTTGATAGAGCCACATAGGCCCCTTGAGCCTTTCCAATGTTTTTGGGAGAAAAGAATTCCATTAACATTGCGGGTGCGAGTGAAAGAATTACAATCGCTAAACCCGGAGCAAGGATGAAGAATAGAATGGAAATAGCACTTGAGCTAAAGGCATTTGCAAGGAATAAACAAATAGCGGATAGCACCATCGTAACCCCTGCAACATTTATTCGTGCTTTACGAATATCTCCTGTTTTGCGATAAAGCCGATCCGATAATAAGGCAAATACAATTTGGCAAATGGCAGCGAAAAGAAAAGGTAAAGACACTGCAAGTTTTAACACTTTTCCATCAAAATGTTGAATTTTGGTAAAATATGCAGGAAACCATACCGCTTGAACGGACAATAACCAATAGGCACAACCTGCACACAAAACGGTAAAAATAAAATTTTTAGAAAAAAGATGCGGAAGAAACTGACGCCATGAAACCTTAGAAGAAATTGATGAGTGCTTATCTTCTTGCTCAAAAGCATACGAACCGATTTCCTTTGGACTTTCTTTTCCAAAAATCAACCATAAAACTAGCACCATTAGTCCAACAATCCCCATTGCTAAAAAAGCAGATCTCCATCCATATTGATTGATCAATGAGAGTAATAATGGCGAAGCAATCGCAGGTCCGATTGTTGCTCCAAAGAGAACAGCGCCAAAGCCTATACCATGTCTATGTTTAGGGAACCATTTTCCTATTAATGAAGTTGATATAGCAACGGCAGGACCTTCTCCTGCCCCTAAGACCATCCTTGATATTACTAGCAGAGACAGACTGGAAACAAAAGGTGTGGTAAATTGAACAGCCAACCATACAAACGAGATCCAAGTAAACATTTTTTTCGTATTTCTTGAATCGGCCATCCCCCCTATAATGAAAGAGGAAAAGGTAAAGAACCAAAAGAACGAACTTCCGACAATTCCCCATTGTGAAGGACTTAAATGTAACTCTTTCATTAGAGGAACAGATACCAAACCAATGATAACTTTATCAACTTGGTTGATCATACCTGAAGCTACTAGAATTAATAATATGATCCAAGAATATTTTGGTGTTTTCAAATTAAAAATCTCCCCTTATTTTCTACTATTTTGGGAAAACCTTTTGATGAAACCATAAAGGCACGCCCGTTCACATGAATCAATTGGTGTTCTTAATAGTTTATAAAGGTAAATCTTCCGTGTTTAAACTCTCCTAAACTCTTTATATTTATTAAATCCATTACCTCATTTTTTCTGCAATACCACCAGCTGTTTGTTCACGTACGGGAATACCGCCGCGACCCGCTTTACCTGTTTTCTCATCAATAAACATCGCGAAGTCGGGCGCAATTCCTCGCCCATTTGACATCGTGAGCCACAATCTTAATAAATGACGTTTGCGTTCGGGTTCTTCATAGTCTTCGTATACAGTACGTGAATGAAGAACAGTATAATTATTAACAAATTGCATATCACCCGGTTCCATCATCATATCAATATGCATGTTTTCATCATGTAGGAGGGAATCCATTAAGTCATATGCTTCAATTTCAACTTTCGACAAATATCTACCTGTTTTCGCTTGTGCCGATTCAACATATCCGCGGTTATATCTGCAGCTCAATTTACCTTCGTAATAACTAAAGACTGGTGATGAATAAACAGGAGATTCACCTGGTGTTTCCTCACCACGACGATCCAAGAAATATGGAAGATAGAGAATTCCAAGATACTCTGGGTACTGATCCAGAATTTCATTGTATACCGCCATGGCACTTACGATACTACTGTAACCCCCAGATTTAGCTTTTCGAAGACTTAATAATCCGACTACGTCAGATCCATCTGGGTGAAAGGGAAGATGGGCATTCGTTTGGTAACCGCGTACATTTGAATCATTAAGGTCGAGACCTTGGTCAACAACATGTCCTAATATATCACCTTTTGCGTTTTGCGTTACCGGGATGCCAAGGTGGACTCCGAGACCCCAGTAAATGATGCTTGCTTCTTCATCTGTATACTTTTCAATTGGTAAGCCACGAATTAATAGGAAACCTCTTCCATTTTCCAGCTCGTCTATAAAGTAGGCTATTTCTTCAGAAAGATCCGGAATTGGAAAGTCGTCCTTGTTAAAATCAGGTGCCTTTAACCCTTTTTGTTTTACATATAATAAAGCGCTTTCAAGAATCTCAATAGTTTTCTCTGACAAATAATAAATCCATGAATCATCTTTAACTAAATCAATACCTTTCCAAGCTACTGGTCCTTGAATTTTTTCCTTTAAAATAGACGGCACCGAGAATCCTCCTTCGTTTTCTATTGCAACTTTAACTTTGTTCCCCCCCTTTATTTCGATGGAAGCGCTTTTAATAACTTTCTGACTGGTATAATAGTGATAATAGTTATTATGTTAATTATATTCATAATTTTCAGTTTAAAAAAGTTTAAATTTTTAATTTGCAAGTAAATATTACTAATAAGAAAAAATACGACAACCTTATCCATGGAAAATTTACAACATATAACATGATATTAATAAAACTTAATTACAAGTTAAAATTTTTAATTTTATATAAGTATAATTTATAGGTAGAATCAAAATAGAAATGATTAAAATATTCTAATAAATCACTTTCGAGCTGAGGCTATTACAAGTTAATTCGAACCAGGAGGTTGAACTATGGACTTAAAATTATCTGGAAAAAAAGCACTTATCGTTGGAGGAAGCCGGGGGATTGGCAAGGCTATTGCCCGTCAGTTGGCTTTAGAAGGTGTAGATTGTACGATTTGTTCAAGAAACGAATCTTCACTAAAGAATGCAGCAGAAGAATTGGCCAACGAAACCAACAGAAATATTTATCCAATTGTGGCGGATACCAATGATCCTGACTCTATCCTAAATTTAGTTGAAAAATCTGCAGCAGAAATGGGAAGCATTGATATTTTAATCAACAGTGGGGCCCGTGTTGGCGGCCATGAGCCGGAGGATTTTAACAGCATTAAAGATGAACTAATCTTGAAAGATTTTGAAGAAAAGTATATGGGCTATTTTCGTTGTGTCCGGGCTGTTGCTCCTTATATGATCAATAATAATTGGGGACGTATTATCAATATAAGTGGTCTAGCAGCTAGAATTGGCGGCAATTATTTTAGTTCAGGTCCTCGTAATGCATCTGTTGTCCATATGACAAAATCCGCCTCATTAGAATTAGGAAAGCACGGAATTACTGTCAATGCTGTTTATCCAGGGATTGTCGATACGGAAACGTTTAGAGGCAGGGTCACTAATGAGGAAGCTATTCGCCAGGCAGCATCGATGAATGCCCTCGGCCGCTTGATTACACCTGAGGAAATTGCTTATGTCGTTACCTTCCTAGCATCACCTTTAGGCGCTTCGATAACTGGAGATGTCATTTCGGTAACCGGTGGAATTGGAAATACCGTTTATTATTAAAAGCCAAGGCTTGATATTGTTACAGTTTCGTAGATTATCAAAAATTTTCTATTAAAAAAATTACGCTATTTAAAAAACGAGCCTCACTAAATTCTGAGGCTCGCCGCAAAGGACACCACAAAATTTAGATTTTGCATTCTTTCTTAATAAGGAAGTTTTTTTGTTTGGTTTGCCTAACTCAACCTTGAGGAGGAAGTAAAATGAAAAAAGTAGCTCAAGCTTATACTTGATATAAGTTCATGGTTCTTAAATGTTTTACCCTTCATGGTAAAACAGTTCAGAGCCTAAATGAACATTGTCGTTTTCTTTTAATTGACGAATAAGTTCTTCACTTTTTGTTAAATCCCAAACGTTCGCAAATGATTTTCAAACTTAAACGAACGTAAAAAACGGCCCTTTTTGAGCAAAAACAAACCGTTCGTAAAAGTGTACTTTTTCGAACAGGTAAACAGTAAGAAAAGTAAAAAATTCTCCCCTTACAGAGGACACTGTAAAACACTTACATTTTTTAGAAGAAACGCCCTTCGGGGAGTTTTTTTGTTAAAATAAAGGTAAATCATTTAATTATTGGAGTTTAGTAATCGGAATGTCTTGTGGTCATTGTGTAAATACGATTGAAACATTTGTCGGAAAGTTAATATGTAATCGTGAATACGACTTTAGATTGCCTTCCTCCCTTTTTATCCTCCTATTATTGTCTAATATACTCAACATCATTGATTTTCCACCCTTGGTCTTTTATATACAAAACTTCGCTGCCACTTATAATCCCAAGAGGCTGTTCGAAAAAATTTCAATCCTACCATCGAACAAACTCTCTTTTTAATAAAACGATGATCTTTCTCCACATTTTTATAAGATATTTTACTTGCCTTATTTGGATGTCTATAGGCATCTTTTTCTCTTTCCCCAACACTTCAATCGATATAGGACAACGAGGTTCTTGTCTACTGTTATAAAGCGGAGCTTTAAAATATGAAAAGACCGCAAAGCTTTCTTAAAGAAACGCTTTGCAGCCTTATGATTTCTTGCTTTACTTAAATAAAAATCAATCGTATTTCCTTCTGAATCAACGTGCGTTATTATTACATCACTGACTCTTTACTTATCTTGAAGTTTTTTGACCAGAACCAACATTTTTGTTGCACCATGACCAGATACTAGCGAAAAGGTTAGGGATGTAGAAAATACTCTAACACCAAAATCCTTGCTTTTTTATTCTTACCTCGCCCATGCAGCAATGGTCGTTATGTCCTCCGGTTTTGTCCTGCAGCAGCCACCAATCAATCGGGCACCGCATTCATACCAGTGATGGGTACTGTCGCTGTAAGTTTCTTCGGATGATGCCCCATGCCATGTTTTGGTGACTGCATCGTACTGCTCGCCTAAATTTGGATATACGATGATGGGTTTGACTGTGTGACTGTGCACTTTTTTTATTAGCGAAGAAATGTACTGGGGCCGCGTGCAGTTTATTCCGACGGCAGCCACTTGATCATGTTTATCCAGCCATTCTGCACATTCAGCAACCGGGGTTCCATCACTAATATGCAGTCCGTCTTTTGCACTGAAGCTGATCCATGCATAGGTTCTGGGAAACTCTTCTAATAACCTGACGATTGCTCTGGCCTCCATCAGACATGGAATAGTTTCACAGGCCAGGATATCGGCACCGGCATCAATCAGGGCTTTCATACGGGGCCTATGGAAACTCATAAGTTTATCTTCGGTCATCGTATAGTCTCCTCGATATTCAGATCCGTCAGCAAGGAATGCGCCATATGGCCCTACTGAACCGGCTACTAAAGGCTTCGACCGGTTTGACCGGTTCTCGGATTTTCCCCAGAATTCATCGCGTGCTTTTAAGGCTATCTGGACGGATTTCTTTATGAGAAATAGCGCTTCAGCCTCACTTAAACCGCGTCGGGCAAATCCTTCGACAGTTGCCTGGTAACTGGCGGTGATAGCACAGTCAGCTCCCGCTGTAAAATAATCCGTATGTACCTGTTTGATAAGTTCCGGATTTTCCATAAGTATGGTTGCCGACCAAAGGCTGTCGTTCAAATCACAGCCATGACGCTCAAGCTCAGTTGCCATTGCACCGTCAAGTATAACTAGCGGGAATTTCTGTAATATGTTTTCAATAGGATTCATTGTAGTACCTCCGCTACAGTCAATTTTCTGTGATCCCGTAGAAATGATGAAAGGACGAGGACTTTCTATTTCTTATATCATCAGTGTCTGAGTTCATCAATATAGACCAAAGTTGGAAAAATGTCTTGGCCGTTACTTAAGTTAAACTGATTTTAGGTAGAGTCGAAGCGATGAATTTGGTTAGAAAGGACAGATTCTCCTGTGGGAAAGCCTGTCCAAAGTCAGGTGAAATTCATTCAGCAATGGATTGGATTAATAGCTTAACAGTCTGACAACCGCAGATTTTGTACGTTTTTTTATTTTATTTACAGTTTTTTACACCTCTCCCGATAGTATCAGTAGTATATTCCAGTTTAATGGATCTCTTACACCAGACCCACTCTACTTAATATTCTCTATATACTGATCGAGTTCAGCATGAGAATCTAATAGATTCTTCTTTCCACGATTTTTAATATAGTAGTAAAAATAGCATAAAGCAATGAAGGGTACTCCGCTATACAGAGCAATTCGTTGGCTTTGATCGAAAGCAAGTCCTACACAAGAAGCGAAACACAAAACAAAAGCAGTGATGGGCACAAAGGGATAAAGCGGTGTACGAAATTTCAAATGTGTAATATTCCCCCCCTCTTTAATAAAACGCTTACGAAACATATACTGCGATAACACAATTCCCATCCACACAATAACCACGGCAAATCCTGAAATAGCTACAAGCACTAAATAAACCGTATCTGGTGCAACTACACTAGAGAATAACGACAAACAGGCTACTGCCATACTTACAATTAACGCATTAAGCGGCACTCCTTTTGAGGTTACCTTTCCTAAGAGGGGGCTTATTGTTTTTTCGTTGGAAAGAGACCATAACATACGAGTAGATGCATAGAGACCGGAATTTGCTACGGATAATAAAGCTGTAAGAATAACGAAGTTCATGATATCAGCTGCATAAGGAATTCCTATATTATCAAAGACCATAACGAACGGACTTTCAATGACTCCCGCTTCTTTCCAAGAGATTAATCCAGATAATACAAATATAGCACCGATAAAGAAGAAAACGGTTCTCCAAATTACATTTCTAACGGATCGGGGTATGTCTTTTTCCGGATTTTCGCTCTCTCCCGCGGTAATTCCAATGAGCTCTGTTCCTGAAAAGGCAAAGTTTACGGAAATCATAGCCATTAAAACTGGAAGCAGCCCATTAGGAAAAAGACCTCCTTCACCAGTAAAATGTGAGAGCATCGGGGCAGATGCATGGCCTTTCATTGGTATGAAACCAAACATCGCAGCTCCCCCCAATATGATAAATAAAATAATGGTAATTATTTTAATTCCGGCAAACCAAAATTCTGCTTCCGCAAAAAATTTTACTGAAAAGGCATTTAGTAGAAAAAGGGTAATCGCAAAGATGACACTCCATATCCAAACGGAAGTATCAGGGAACCATCTCTTCATTAATAGACCGGATGCGGTAAATTCCGATCCTACTGTTACCACCCAGGTAAGCCAGTACATTACACCAATGGTAAATCCGGTAGCAGGACCGACATACTTTGTAGCATACGTTTGAAATGAACCGGTTACCGGCATGGCTACAGTTAATTCACCAAGGCACAGCATAACAAGATACATAATCAATGCCCCAACTAAATAAGCGAGAATCGTCCCTCCTGGTCCAGCTTGATTAATGGTATAGCCCGTGCTTAGAAAAAGGCCCGTTCCAATTACCCCTCCTAGCGAAATCATGAACAAATGTCTGCTTTTCATTGTACGCTTTAACTGATTTTGATCAGAATTATTTGCCTGTAGCATCCAGTTTCCTCCTTTGGTATAGGTAACCACGTGGCCAACCTATTAGGTCAATTCCTATTAAACTAGCATTATACCACTAAATTTTCTTATTATCTTTTAACGGCAACCTTAAAACAAACAACTTTTGGTTCGGTCATTTCTTAAAGTGCAAATTTAATTCCTTCACGACCTATACCAGAACCTTTCCCCCCCCCCCAAAAGGCATCGCATCTATTCGATAATCGGAGCTGTCATTTACGATAACCCCGCCTACATCCAGCTTACGTACAGCCCCCAAAGCATAATCTAAATTTTGAGTGAAAATACCTGCTTGTAAGCCGAAAGACACATTGTTAGATTGAAAAATAGCTATATCAAGATCAGGAACACTATAAAGGGTAACAACTGGTCCGAAGACTTCTTCCGTTGCCAGCTTGCAATCAGCTGGTACATTCTCTAAAACAGTTGGGTAATAAAAAGATCCCTTTGTTTGCCGCCACAAAGCAATTTTGCACCGCTTTCAACGGCTTCATTAACCCAACTCTCCACCCGCTTTGCTTCCTTTTCTGATATCATTGGCCCCATATCGGTTTCCTCTGAAAATTTATTACCCACTCGATACTTTAGAGTACGAGTAAGGAACCTTCCGACAAAGTCCTGATAAATCCCTTCTTGAACATATACTCTTTGCACTCCGAGGCAATTTTGACCTGCGGCACAAAAGGCTCCGGAAACAGTTGATTCAACGGCTTCTTCTAAATCAGCGTCTTCCAGAACGATAACCGGTGAGTTCGATCCTAATTCCATACTGATCTTTTTCATGCCCGCCTTTTGCATAATCACTTGGCCAGTGGAAAGTCCCCCTGTAAAAGATATCATTCGTATCGCTGGATGGGTAATCAGGCTTTCTCCCATATCACTTGGATAACCGGTAATGACGGATAAAACTTTAGGAGGCAAACCTGCTTTTTCAAATGCTTCTGCCAATAAAAGAGCGCTTAATGGTGTAGCTGGTGCTGGTTTAACGATAATCGCATTTCCAGCAGCAATAGCTGGCCCCACTTTATGTGCAACAAGGTTTAATGGATCGTTAAAAGGCGTGATCGCCACAATGATTCCAATAGGAAAACGATAATAATATCCCATGCGATCTTCACTTCCCGGCATTTGGTCAAATAAAATCGTTTCTCAATTCATTCTCCTTGCCTCTTCAGCACTAATACGGCAGGGACAGTTGCGATTAAACGATTATCTTGGGGGTCGAAGACTTTAATGCTTTTGGAGCGGGATACCCACTTTCCAGCTAGAAACATCTTATTTTCTTTTGTCTGTGTCTCTATAAATGTCATTATGTAACCACCTCATATGACTAATTTTTTATTTTGTAATTTAATAGTGCAAAAGATTACAATTGACCGCGGCTAATGTTAATTAAATCAATAAGAATAGAGAATCCGGTTTCCTTTCGGCCAGCTCCGGCACCAATAAGCGTGATAGGACCGGCTAAATCGCAATCATATGTAATCGCATTTTGTGCACCTGAGACTCCAGATAAAGGATCTGTAATCGGTATCGCTTCGGGACCTACCTTTGCGATGACTTTATCACCATCTTTTATACATTTAGCAATAAGTTTCCACTTTTTCCCCTCAGATTTTGCCCATTGGATATCTTGTTGTGTAAGATGACTAATTCCTTCACATTCTACTTCTTCTCGTTTCATCGGAACGTTCATGACAATATTAGCAAGAATAGTAGCTTTATATTGTGCATCATACCCCTCGACATCACTTGTAGGATCTGCCTCAGCATAGCCAATAGTTTGTGCCTCAGCCAATGCTGCCTCATAACTCAAGCCTTCTTCCATTTTGGTTAAAATATAATTGGTCGTTCCATTTAAAATCCCACGTATTTCAGAAATATTATTTCCTGCCAATGCAACGAGGGGCATTCTCATTGCAGGTGTTCCGCTCATAACGGTTCCTTCAAATCCCCATCGAACATGATTCTTTCTGGCTAACTCAACTAGCTCTTGGTAAGCTAAAGAAACTGGGCCTTTATTACTCATTACTACATTCTTTCTGCTTTCAAATGCTGCCTTACAATGATCGATAGCAGGTTGGCCGGTTTTGACATCTGTGAAAGTAATTTCTACAATGGTGTCCGCATTACTTTCACGGATTGTCTGAAAACTATCCCATCCTCTTACCAAACCAGGGCTTTCCGGGTAACGATCAAGTTTCCCTGTTTCCTTTACAGCTTGTAATGCTTTTGCAATATCTAAGCCTTCTGGATGATAAAGAGATCCCTTAAGAAAATCGGAAATGGCAACAATTTTTGCATCAAAGGCAAGTTCGCTGAGTAACAATTCACCTTTTTCTTCTAAAATTTCTGCAAATCCTTGACCAACTACACCAAAACCAAGCAACGCAATTTTATGTGTCATACTCAATACCTCTTCCATTGTTATATTTTCACTTGCTGCTATTAACAGGCAATTGCGATTCTAAATGGGAAAAAGCTTGATCTAAATCCGAAATAAGATCTTCTGTATCTTCAATCCCTACGGAGATACGAACCAAACCTTCCGGAATACCAAGAGCTTTCCGTTCTTCAAGAGTACATTCGACATGGCTAGTCGTTCTTGCCGGTCCGTATATCGTTTCAACAGCTCCAAGATTTCCAGCTTTGTTTGCATATTGTAATTTTGGCAATAAAATTTTGATCGCCTCCATTTCATCTTTCAATACAAAACTTAATATTCCGCCGAAACCCTTCATCTGTTTCTTTGCAATTTGGTGATGTGGGTGTGTTTCTAATCCAGGGTAATAAACTGCTTCCACAAGCTTTTTCTTTTGCAGATACTTTGCAATCGCCATTGCACTCTTTTCTTGCTGTCGAACACGCAGTTTTAACGTTTTCATCCCTCTTAAAATAAGATAAGCTGACCACGGATCCATGGTTGCTCCATTAATTTCCCGATAGTGATAAACTCTTTTCATCAGTTCTTTAGAGCCGCACACCACACCCCCTAAAGCATCGGCATGTCCGCTTAAAAATTTAGTGGCACTATGGATGACGATATCAACTCCTAATTGAATTGGATTTTGATTAATAGGAGTTGCAAAAGTATTGTCTATTATCACCAATGCCCCCACCGATTTTCCAGCTCTCACCATTCTCTCAATATCCGTAATTTTCATGGTAGGGTTGGTTGGAGACTCCAAATATAAAACCTTACATCCTTTGGCCACTTCAGCTTCAATTTCTTCATGATTTCCAGTGTTGCATAACGTTACATCTACATTGATATTCGGTAAGAATTCGGTAAAGATTTTATTAGTTCCCCCATAGGTGTCTTTTACGGATATTACCCGGTCTCCAGGCCTTAAAAATGTATATAAGGTGCTGCTAATAGCGGCCATTCCTGATGAGAAACCAATCGCTTCCTCCGCTCCCTCAAGAATTCGTACTTTTTCTTCAAAAGCTTGCACAGTTGGATTTGTCATTCGATTGTAAATATATCCAGGTTTATTTCCGATAGCAACCTCTTGCCACTCATCCACGTCATCGTAATTGTAGGCTACACTAAGCACCACAGGAACTTGGGTTGCATTGTAAGCAAGAGATTCTTTTTCTCCTGCCCATACAGCTTTTGTACCGTCTTGTATATCTTTAAAGTTTCTTTCACTCATGTTTCTACAACCCTCTCATTTTTATAATTTTGAAAATGTCCTTTTGTATCCCAACTAAATTTCATTAAAAAAAAATCCCCCTTTACGCTAAATTGTTTGTACTTCTCATTTTTAATTAGTGCGTTTTTTGGACACCTTCTTACTAAGACGCTTTAAATTATACAATATATTGTATAATGTATAATGTATAATACGCTGAATTATCTGAAAATATCTGTATGAAGATTATATAATGGACCTTTTCCATTTTCAATGTAAAACTTTAAAAATATATTTTAAAATCTAACTGTCTAGTTTTAATAATTAAGATATATTTGTATTGGCTGGTCTTAAAAAACCACAGCTCCGCTTCTTCCCTATTCTTTTAATTTTCCTAAAATAGGAATCTAATATGCATCGATTCATAACATATTAGACTTAGAGACAATAGATTTAAAAGGATAATGAGTTACTTTGGGACCATATTGAAGAATTTGGATGCTCATGCTAATATAAAAAGCGAGAATTTCTACTTTTTTTAACTTAGGGGGGAATAACTATCAAAAAGAGGTACCGATCACTAAAAGATCATGTATATGATTATATAGCCACAGAAATTCAGAATGGAACATTGCTTCCCAATCAAAAGATAAATGAAATAGCACTAAGCGAGAAATTAGAAGTAAGCAGAACCCCTGTGAGGGAAGCCTTAATTCAACTAGCTTCTGAAAATTTACTAGAGTCCTTTCCTCGAAGAGGATTTATTGTTAAGGAAATTGATACCAAGAAAAAGCTCGATGTTTTTAGTGTTGTTGGTGTACTAGATGCCTTTGCAGCCACTTTAGCTCTGGAGAATTTGACCGAAGATGACATGGAACTAATGGAAGAGTTGGTTAGGAAAATCGACCTTTCCATTTCTCAGAAAAATTATACAGATTATCAAAAATACCAAAACCAATTCCATAAAGTATACATTGATAAGTGTTACAACCCTACATTAATTGATCTTCTTGATTCTTTACAGAATAGTTTTGTCAGGCAGATTTATTTAAGTAAAGACGAAGAAAAACTCTTTACATCATTAGAACAAATGAATGAACAGCATAAACAAATTATTGATTACTTTAAGAATAAAGACAAAGAAAGCTTGGAGCACCTGATTAAGCATGAACATTGGAAAATAACTCATATCGATATGATATAGAATATATGGGGTCGGTTAAAAATGATTTACTAGAAAAATAATTTGAGTCAAATGATTTTCCTAGGTGAATTTCGATTCCCCTTAAAGACATGAAATGGCGCTCTTGTCAGCGCCCCCAGCCTTCCTCCACAATTTGAAACACCTGCCTCATGGCCTTATGCTCCATTTCGAAAAATTTTCCCCCAAGAAAAAACAGCGATTAGCTTATGCCATCGCTGTCTATATTCCCTAAATTAACCTGTAACGTTTGAATAAATCTCTTTGCCAAATCCTAGTGAAAAAATAGTACAGGTATTAATAGCAATGTAACATTAAGGTGCAGCCAAGAGTTAGATAAAATCTACATATGAATAACGAAGTAATCAATAAATTTCTAATTTAATTCCATCTACTTTGCGGGTAGTGTCAGTTATCTTAACTCATCATAATAGGTGACTTTACAGTATTCAATGTAAGCGTCAGGAAAATGCGTATTTATAACGTTAAGGAATTTTCATTATTAAAAAACCTAATTTCTCTGTGTTGTAAGTGAGAAATTAGGCTTTAGAATGTAACTTAATTGGCCTAGTCACAGCTTCGCTGGTACTACCCCGGTACCGGAACGAATCCGGGTTAAATGAAAATGTTGTCCCTTTTTATTGTCGCTCCCAAAACGCTGGCGGTTCAATCCCAAGTAACCGTAAGTAAATAAAACCTTGGCCCCGATGGTGGATTTCATTTTCCAACGCATAATGTAGACGTTCGAAATGACTCATTTCGCCACCAAAAAAGGGATCTTTTTCTACGGTGTGCAACCGTTCCTCGGTGATTTTTCGCCACCATTTTTGGACATCCTCCTTTGTTTCATGACAACCGTCTAAAAGCTCCGCTTTGGTTGAAACACCAGCAAAAGGTTGGCTATATTCCCATTCACCGAGAGCGATACCGCGTATATATCCGCGTTCAATATCTAGTATCTCTAAAATCATTTTTGAGAATGGCCGCAGCGGTTCAACCGGTGCAAAAGTGAATAACTTGTCTTCAGGAAAAGCCTCAATTGTTCGAATGGTTAAACGACGATTCTCATCCAAAATTTCGCGAAATTGCTCCAATGTCATGACCATGATGGTCGCCTCCTTAATTAGTTGTCCCTACATTAGCACTCTTTTAATTGAAGAATTTTCATAAAAATATACAAGACCCCCAGACGAGTAATCATGAAGTTTGGGGCATGAATAGGTAAAGTCCATAATCTTGCATCACAGAGGTGTGTCCCATTTGCCGTAACATGGTAGCTATATTGCCACGATGATAAGATCCGTGAGTGACAACATGTAGCACCGTTTCAGAAACAGAAGTTTCAAGTAATCCAGCATAGGGGTTATCAACCACTATCACCTTTTCAATATTTTCTTTGCTGTTCAGAAGTTCTTTGTAACGTTCAGATAAGTCTAAAAAGATCTTTTTCATTTCTTCAATACTTTTTGTTTCTACCTGCTCTATTAATTGATCTGCATACGCCAATGCTTCTTTCATGTCTTTACCTGAAATAATGTCAAACCATGTGTAATCGGTGGCATAAATGTGAGACAACACCTTTGATATTGAAGAAAAACCTGTTTGAATTTCCTTATGATAAACGTCTTGCGGAAGTTCTTTTAAACGATTAATTATAACTCCATTTGCCCATGTATGGTAGTCGTACATTTTTAATGCCGGATACGTCATTTTAAATTTCCTCCTTTTTTTCATGATCTTGTATTTTTTAATTGATACCTAATGACAAATAACTTACTTACAAATTCTGGAGGTAACTATAATTATTCTGTTTTAATTACAAAAATCCTTCTTTTAGCGTTTAAAAAGTGTGCAATTTATCTCTCAAAGTCACAACCTAATAAACTTCCATAATGTCTGTAACAAAAATATGTAACAAAAAATTTTGTAACAATATTTCCTCTTGAATCATTTTTGGTACAATATTTGGTAGAGGAGAGGATTAATTTGAAGTTTGGCTATATGCGTGTTTCTACATTTGACCAAAATTTAGATCGTCAAAAGAAACAACTTGAAGAATTTGGATGTGATCGTATTTTCTTTGAAAAAATAACTGGAACATAACGGAACCGACCGGATTTGGACCGAATGTTAGAGTTTCTTCGTCCGGAAGATATGGTAGTTTTTTGTGGCATCTTTCTTTGTTAGTTTTGATTGTGTTGCGACAGCATTTACTAATTCTGCCTTATTCATTATTCTAGAACCTCTTCTTTTTATTATTTGATATTATGTAGAAACGCATATCATATCCTATATATATCTGTCACTTTATAAAATTAGATAATAGACAGAGAAACTCCTGTTTTTTCCAAAGACTGATTACTTTAGATTGGTTTTCTAAAGTAATCAAATGTAGGTTTTAATATAACTAACATGCACTTGAAAATCACAGCTATAATATAATCCCTCTTTTATAATTTTTTCATATAAGAACATTTTCTTTCAATCTATCTTTATTTTATATTTAACGGAACTCAAGAACTTGTCGATCCTAGTAACAACCGAATCTATGTTCTTTGAGAAAATGGCCATGTTTGCAAAAAATCCGTGGACCATACCGGATTCACATTCATATTCAACTTGAACACCAAATTTTTTCAGACGTTCAGCATAGGCCATTCCTTCATCCCGAAGCACATCATTTTCCGCTGTGAATACAATTGCTGGCGGGAGACTACTTAGATCTTGAGCGACCAAGGGGGAAGCATACTCATTACACCTGTCCTCATTATTCCTTAAATAATGATCACGGAACCAAATCAACTGTTCACGATCAAGTCCAAATCCTTTTGCAAAGGTTCGATGGGATTCCGTATTGAACTCAAGATTTGTCGCAGGATAGATTAAGACCTGTGCAGTGATGTTTGGACCTTTTTTGTCTCTCGCCATCATCGTAACTACAGTCGCTAGATTTCCACCTACGCTATCCCCTCCAACTACTAATCGAGAAACTTCTCCGTTAAATGAAGTCCCTTTTTCATAAACCCATTGCAATGCGGAATAGGCGTCTTCTACTGGCGTCGGAAACTTATACTCTGGAGAAAGACGATAGTTTACGGATACAACAATACTTTCCGTTCGATTCGCTATCATACGGCAGCTTGTATCCGTTGATTCAATGTCTCCTAGAACCCAGCCTCCACCATGGTAGTAAACAAATAGAGGGAAAGGACCTTGCCCTTCCGGTATATATACCCTGCATTTGATTGTTTCATCCCCGCTTACAGGTATCATGAAATCCTCAACTCTTGAAAGCGGTTCTAATTTTACAGCAGGACGCGGCGCTTTTGAAAGCATCTCTCTTACTGACTTATGATCCATCGTATGAATAGGTGGCAGTTGATTAAATGCTTGTAAATATTTTTCTGCTTGCGGATCTAAATTTACCATAAAACATCATCCTCACTTCAGGTTATTCTTAAATTATCCAGTCTATATGCGAAACCATTATTCCTGTCACGACACTCTTAGATTAACTTCAAAATAAAAACATAAAATGGTGATTTTATTCATCATTTTCGTTGAATAAAATCACCATACAACTTGATATAAGAAATATTGGTGATTAGTGCTACCACCGGTTTTTATCTAATTACAGGTGCTCCTCCTATATAAAACTCGAAACCTGGAGCAATTTTTCGGCCATTTGGCATCATGAGCCACAATCTTAATAAATGACGTTTGCGGTCATCTTCTTCATAATCTTCAAATAGTGTACGTGAATGAAAAACGGTATAATTATTAACGAATTGGATATCACCCGGTTCCATCATCATATCAATATGAAAGTTTTTATTATGAGTAAGGGAATCTATAAAATCAAACGCTTCGATTTCCTCATTTGACAAAGAGATACCTGTTTTCGTTTGTGCTGATTCGACATATTGACGCATATATCTACAGCTTAATTTACCATCGTAATAGCTAAAGATCGGTGATGGAACAACTGGAGTTTGACCTGGTGCTTCTTCCCCACGAAGATCATGAGCGAATGGACGATAGAGAAATTCAAGGTACTCTGGGTGCTTCTCCAGAATTTCGTTATAGATAGACATCGCACTAGCTATACTGCTTAAACCGCCAGATTTCGCTTTCTGAAGACATAGTAATCCGACTACATCAGCAAGATCTGTGTGATAGTCAAGATGCACATTTGTTTGGTAACCACGTACTTTTGTATTATCATTAAAGTCTTTACCTATGTTTTTGATATGCCCTAAGAGGTCACCATTTTTGCTTTGGATGATGGGTAGGCCCAAGTGAAGTCCAAGACCCCAGTAAATGATACTAGCTTCATCGTCAGTATATTGATCCATTGGTAATCCACGAATCAATAGAAATCCTCTTCCATTCTCCAGCTCGTCAACAAAATAAGCAATTTCTTCAGCAAGGTCAGGAATCGGGAAATCCTCCTTGTTAAAATTGGGTGCCTTTAACCCTTTTTGTTGAACATGTAATACAGCCTTGTCAAGAGCTGCAAGGGTTATCTCTGACAAATAATAAATCCATGAATCATCTTTTGCTAGTTCGATACCTTTCCACGCTGAACGCCCTTGAATTTTTTCCTTTAAAATGACTGACATTAATATTCCTCCTTTATTTTGTTATATCGCCGCAATCGACCGACTATTTCGAATTTATTATTTATGGCACACTTATTATTATTATTATTAATAATATGAAACTATCATTCACAACTTATAATTAATTTAGATTAATATAATTTCGCTAAGAATCTTCCGATTTACCTTTATATCTCTTAAATACTCACTTGCTCCTCTGCTTCTATCATTGTAAGGCTTTCCTTAGCGGGACGTACACCGATCCAAAACAATAATCCGATAATGAGCATCCCTATAGAAGAGGCTTGAAATGCATATCCGTATCCGATAGCTTCAGACGCTGCATTTTGAATAAGATTGCCAAAAGCAAGTGGAGCAATAATACTTGCAATACTTGCAAGAGCAATGAACGTCCCTTGTGCCTTTCCAATGTTTTGAGGAGAAAAAAACTCCATCAATATGGCAGGGGCTAGTGATAGAATGACATAAGCAAAACCAGGTGCAAGGGTAAAGAATATTATGGACAAAGACGTTGAGTTCACGGTATTTGCCAAATATATACATAAAGCGGATAACATCATCATGAAACCAGCAAGATTAATTCGTGCTTTACGAATATCTCCTGTTTTACGATAAAGCCGATCTGATAGCAAAGCAAATCCAAATTGGCAAAAAGCTGCAAAAAGAAAAGGTAAAGACACGGCTAGTTTTAATGTTTGACCATTAAAATGTTGAACTTTGGTAAAGTAGGCTGGAAACCATACCGCTTGAACGGACAATAACCAATAAGCACACCCACCGCACAAAACGGTCAAAATAAAATTTTTAGATAAAAGATGCGGAAGAAACTGACGCCATGAAACCTTAGAAAGGCTAGACGACTGTTGCTCCTTTTGATGAATGGCAGTCAGCCCGATTTCTTTTGGACTTTCTTTACCGAAAATCATCCATAAAACCAGAACAATCAGTCCCAGTATACCCATGGCAATAAATGCAGATCTCCATCCATAATTATCGATTAAAGAGATTAATAATGGAGAAGCAATCGCCGATCCCCCTGTCGTTCCTAAGAGAACAGCACCAAAGCCTATTCCGTGTCTATGTTTCGGGAACCACTTTCCCATGATTGCCGTAGAAAGAGCTGGGGCTGGACCTTCACCTGCTCCCAAAATCATTCTTGTTAACAAAAGCAGAGACAAACTGGAAACGAAGGGCGTGGCAAATTGTACAATCAACCATACAAGCGATACCCATGTTAACATTTTTTTCGTGTTTTTGGAATCGGCCATGCCGCCAAGTAAGATAGAGGCGAAGGTAAAAAACCAAAAGAACGAACTTCCTACAACTCCCCATTGCGAGGGACTTAAATGTAACTCTTTCATTAAAGGAACAGAAACCAAACCAATAATTATTTTATCCACTTGATTGATCATCCCGCTAAAAACTAGAAATAATAAGATAATCCAAGAATATTTTGGAGTGCTTGTCATTTAAATCTCCCCACATTTCCCTATATAAGGAACACCTTTTCCTGAAATGAGAATGGGTGTTCCCACTAGTTTTAACGAAGCTTCTGATGCACAATTACTTTAAGGTTTCAACAATACCGCCAGCTGTTTTATTACGAGGAGGTACACCGCCGCGACCCGGTTTTCCCGTATTCTCATCAATAAACATCGCGAAATCCGGGGGAATTTCCCGACCATTTGGCATCGTGAGCCACAATCTTAATAAATGACGTTTTCGATCCAGTTCTTCATAGTCTTCATATTGAGTACGTGAGTGAAGAACCGTATAGTTATTGACGAACTGCATATCCCCTGGCTCCATCATCATGTTATAGTGTAAATTCTCATCATGAAGGAGGGAATCCAGTAAGTCTAATGCTTCAATTTCAACTTTCGACAGCTGGATACCTGTTTTCGCTTGTGCTGATTCGATAAATAAACGGACATATCGGCAGCTCAATTTTCCATCATAATAACTAAAGATTGGTGATGTAAATACTGGAGATTCTCCTGGCGCTTCCTCTCCACGACGATCAAAGTTGAATGGACGGCAGAGAATTCCTAAATATTCTGGGTACCACTCCAGAATTTCATTGTAAACAGTCATCGAGCTGATGATACTGCTGTGGCCACCAGATTTCCCTTTTCGCAGGCTTAATAGTCCAACAACATCAGATCCATCCGCATG
Source organism: Neobacillus sp. C211 (assembly GCF_051842875.1). Lineage (NCBI taxonomy): Bacteria > Bacillati > Bacillota > Bacilli > Caryophanales > Bacillaceae > Neobacillus > Neobacillus sp. C211. Next base: position 152,550 of record NZ_JBPXRO010000004.1, on the reverse strand, counting down.
AAATGGAAGATGCAATTTCGTTTGGTAACCGCGTACATTTGAATTTTCCAAGCTAAGACCTTGATCCCTAACGTGCCCTAAAAGTTCACCATTAGCGTTTTGCGATACCGGAGTTCCCATATGAAGGCCGAGACCCCAGTAAATAATGCTGGCTTCTTCATCTGTATACCTTTCAATTGGTAATCCGCGAATTAATAGGAACCCTCTCCCATTCTCCAGCTCTTCAACAAAGTAATCGATTTCATCTAAGAGATCTGAAATCGGGAAATCCTCCTTGTCAAAATTAGGTGCTTTTAAACCCTTTTGTTTAACATGAACTAAAGCTTTCTCAAGTGAAGCAATCGTTTTTTCAGACAAAGAATAAACCCATGAATCATCTTTAGCTAGGTCAGTGCCTTTCCATGCTACTGGCCCTATAACTTTTTCCTTTAAAATGGTTGACATAATTAATCCCCCTTTATATGTTGGTTCATTTCTTACTTCACTTCAGTTAATTCTCTTAACTCTCTACGCAAAATCTTCCCTGTTGAGTTCTTAGGCAGCTCTTTAAAAAATTCTACTCGTTTAGGAAGCTTGTACTTTACCAGCTTATCCTGACAGAAATGGATAATGTCATTCATGGTGATCTGCTCATCGTTAACTACGACAAAAGCTTTAACACTTTCTCCGTATTCCCCATCTGGAATTCCGATTACGGCTGCCTCTATCACGGCAGGATGTTGATACAGGACTTCCTCCACTTCACGAGGATAAACATTGTAGCCTCCAACAATAATCATGTCCTTCTTGCGGTCAACGATGTAGAAGTATCCTTCTTCATCCATTGTTGCGAGATCACCAGTGTAAAACCACCCGTCTTTAAAAGCAGCTGTAGTAGCTTCCGGCATCCCCAAATAGCCTTTCATTACATTTGGCCCTTGGACAACTAATTCTCCGACTTCTCCACTCGGCAATTCTTGTCCAAACTCATCTACAACTTTGCTTTGTACAGCTGGAATATTCAAACCGATGGAACCTGGCTTGCGAGTCCCTTTTAAAGGATTAATAGCGACGAGAGGAGCGGTTTCCGAAAGCCCATATCCTTCCAAGATAGAAACTTTAAACTTATTTTCAAATTTATACAGCAGCTCGACCGGAATCGAGGCACCCCCAGAGATACATATGCGAATAGATTGGCAATCCTCCGCAATTGCTTCAGGTAATTGATAGATAAAACTGTACATCGTAGGTACTCCAGCAAACACGGTTGCCTTTTTTTCTCGAATGGTGCTGACAACGTCATGAGGGCTGAATTTAGGCTGGATCAGGACTGTTGCCCCGCAAGCAATTGGTGCATTCAGACAAACAGTCATACAGAATACATGGAACATTGGCAGAACAGCTACGACACGATCTTTATCATCGAGTTCTAGTAATTTTAAAATAGAGTCCGCATTTGAAACCAAGTTCCGATGCGTTAACATTGCACCCTTTGGTTTCCCGGTTGTTCCTGATGTGTATAGAATGACTGCAAGGGTTTCCGCATCAATGTAAGGGCTTCCATAAATATTAATGCTTGTGCTTGTTTCCATGAGATTCTCCCAAGTCGATTCCTGATCCTCCGCTTCGGTATAAACCACTAGCTTCAGATTTTCCAATTGCTTCTTTACTACTGTCAATTTGGGTTCTACAGATACATGAGCAATGACCGCTTTGGCTTGACTATTGTCTAATATGTAGTTGATTTCCCCTCGGGTAAACAAAGGATTGATCGGAACAACAAAAGCACCAAGCCGTAAAATACCGTAATACGCAATGAGAAATTCAGGGCTATTACCTAATATAAGAGCCACTCCATCTCCCTTGCCGATTCCTTGAGCAGTCAAGCCTGCAGAGAATTGATTTACCTGCTGACTTAGTTCCCTGTAAGTTACACTCTTATCCCTGTAGATATAAGCGATACTTTCCGGGAAATTACTTGCACTTCTCTTCAGATTTTCGTTTAAGTTATAATTCATTAAATGAATTCCCCCCCTTTTTCTCACATAGGAGACTTTGAATGCCTACTATTGTGAATATTAAAAATATTATTACACTAAGTATACTCATAAATAATAATTAAATAAAATTAAATATTTTAAATTGTATGTAAGTATTACTAATATTAAAAAGGGACTTCAGGATAACGGGAGGACTACTTCGATGATCTCTACATCTACTTCTAAATAAAAAGACAAATCCCCAGTAAAGAGCTTTGTCTTTTTTATATTTTTGATTAATTTATAAAATAGAGCTATTGCGATAATTGATTCTTTAGATATTTTTCTATTAACTCAATAAATAAGTTCATAGATTTCGTATGCAATTCCACAGATTCTGTTATAACCGAAAAATTTCTTTTTATCGGTGTCCCTTTAACATTTAATACTTGAATGGTACCAAGCATTCTTTCTTTTTTTACAGTAAGTTCAGATAAGTAACTAATGCCAAGGCCGGCTTCAACTGCTTCTTTTATAAGTTGTGTGCTGCCGAACTCCATTAACTTGGAAGGACGTATTTGTAAAGTTTGAAATAATGTTTCTGTTGCCTCTCTTGTACCCGAACCTTCTTCACGGACAATCCAATTCTCTTGTTCTACCTGTCTTCGTGTAACTTCCTTATTGAAATAAATGGGATATTTACCCCCTGCTACGATATACATCTGGTCGGTGGAAACGGATTTTATATATATATTTCGTTGAGAAATTTCTCCCTCAACAATTCCTACATCTATCTCATGACTTGTAATTGCTTTAGCAATATCCCTTGTATTGCCAATCTGTACCGAAGGGATGATATTAGGAAATAGGTTTTTCATTCTTGCAAGTATATGTGGTAATACATACTCTCCAAAGGTATAGCTGGCGCCAATTTTTAATGGTCCTGTTGGCTCGTTATTTAATTCATTCACTAACTTCGACATTCGTTTATATAAACCCGTTATTTCTTTAGCATGCACATAGACTATTTCTCCTGCTTTAGTTAGCTGCACACTTTTATTTGTTCGAAGAAGTAGTTTTGCACCTACATATTTTTCCAATTGTTGAATTTGTTGGCTGACTGCAGGCTGAGTCATATGAAGCTCTTCCGCTGCTCTGGAAAAGTTTCTTTTATCAGCTACAGATATAAATACAAATAATAGTTGATCCATATGTTCTCCTTCTTACTATCGTATTCACTTATTATAACTATAATAATCATTTATTTTCCTTATTGTAAATTATTAGTTACGATAAATTATATAGAATCCAAATAAGGGGTTGAAAAACATTGGAACAAAAAGTATTAATAATTCCCAGTCCGAATCAGCAAAAAAAAGCGGCAAAAAAGCTAGATGTTTCTTTGATTTCTGGAATTGGTTTTACATTGATTATAGCCGTGTTAGGTTTTATTTTGGCAGCGCTTCCAGGTCTAAATCATATTGGACCTCTTGCGTGTGCTATTTTACTAGCTGTGGTTTATAGACAGGTTTTTGGATATCCAGAAAAATTACGTACTGGTATTCAGTTTTCATCAAAAAAATTATTGAGATTGGCTATCATACTTTATGGATTAAAGCTTAATATGATTGTGATATTTCATCAGGGATTTCCACTATTACTAAGAGGGTCAATAACGATCATTTTTTCAATCGTTGTCCTTATGACCCTTGCAAAATGGCTGAAGGCCGATTTAAATCTTTCTTTATTATTAAGTCTCGGCACAGGCATTTGTGGTGCGGCTGCCATCGCGGCCGTATCGCCAATTATGAAAGCAAAAGATGAGGATACAGCTATGGGAGTCGGCATCATCGCATTAGTCGGCACAGTGTTTTCAATAATCTATACGTTAATATTTCCTTTTTTATCATTTGGTCCTTTGACCTACGGAAATTGGGTTGGAATCAGCCTACACGAGATCGGCCATGTTGCTTTAGCTGCTGCCCCAGCAGGCCAGGATGCTCTTGCTCAAGCATTACTTGCCAAACTTGCACGAGTATTCCTATTAATTCCAGTTTGCTTTATCCTTATGCTTTGGATGAAAAAGAAAGGAAAAATAAAGGGGGAGACAAAATTCGAATTTCCATGGTTTTTAATTGGTTTTATTGTTATGAGTTTTGTGGGGAGCTATATTATCGGTAAGGAGATTGTAGTATCAAAAAAACTTATGTCAGATATTGCAGTTTCCACCTCATTTCTTTTAACGATGTCTATGACCGGCTTAGGATTAAATATTAGCTTAAAAGAATTACGTACCAAAGCAATACGTCCACTTATTGCCATTGTAATTACATCTATTCTTTTATCACTTCTAACATTTTTTACTATTTAACTAAAAAATCTTATTCATAAAGTTTTATGGTTAGGTGGAGTAAAAGCTCCACCTAATTTTCATGTGTTTCACCTTGGTGAAACATAGTTTCCTCAATAATAGGGAAAATACCGAAATACTCTTCCAATGTCAAATTACGTTCACTTGTACCGGGAACAGCACCGTCATGAAATCGCTCAATTTGAAGTCTGCCTTTTTTTACTATTTTTTAGATTTTTAAAAAAGTCATCAATAAATTCCTTCGCTACCTTTGTTAAACCTTTTGTTTCTAAATATATAAGCCAGAAATCAATTGGAAAATAATTTTCTTCCCTTAGAGGGATGATTTTTATTTCTCCATTTTTAACCATTGGACTATTGTTAATAGTAAAATCATGCAAAAATAAAACGGCTTGACTTTCTTTTATCAACTCGAAAAGAAGGCCGCTGCTATTTGATCTAATTAAAACTTGATGGGGATTCAGTTTTATTAATTTTAATATCTTTTTATAATCCGATGAATTATATATAACAAATTTTGAATTCTCTAAATCACTAAGAGTTACATAATCAAATGAATAATAAGGTGAATTTTTACCAACCGCTATACATATGTGACCCTCATGAATATGTTCAAAACAAATATTTTTTTCTTTTTTTAATTCATTTATAGATGCATGTATGAAAGCGAAGTCATAGTTTTCTTTGTTGAAATTCTGAATAATATCTGTAGGGTTTTGCTCTACAAATTCGAATGTAATATCAGGATTTCTTGAATTAAACTTAACCATTGTTTCTTGAATTACATAAGAAAAGGTGGGCGCTGTAATAATTTTCAAATGAGTTTGATTACTATTTTTATAAGCATAAATTTCTTTGTTCAGTTCTTTAATGGTCTTAAGTAAAGCGATAGCTTTGGAAATAACTATTTTACCTTCAAAAGTAGGAGTAACTCCTTGTTTTGATCGGTTAAAGATTTTTATTCCAAGCTCATTTTCTAGCTGTGTTATGGATTGACTCATCCCTGAAGGTGAAATAAACAATTTTTCTGCTGCTTTTGTAATTGACATCTCATTTGCAACATTGACAATATACTCCATTTGTTCAAAATTCATTCTATCACCTCAACTTCAGCTGATCCGATCCACATTAAGATCTATGAAACCATTTTACGCTTGATTTTTATGCTTCGCCAGACACAGTTGTTCTGCAAGGAATTTCAGATAAAATAAATAATTTTGGTCATTAATAGGACGCGTTCCCCAATCTGAGTACGCGCCCACCCGAGCTATTATTCTTCCGAGTTAAGGATCTGTACGTCGAAATTCGGTTCGATCGTCATTTCCGGAAAGTCTTTGCGCCAATCCAAAGACTTCCAAATGTTCGGATGATATGCCTTAAATTCCTTTCCAATGCCGAGAATGTCGCAATTCGCTTTTTGCAAAGTCTCAATCGTCGCTGCCGCTTTTTCTTCCAGATGCTTACTCAGTTCTTTTTCCATTTGATTAACGTAATCGGAATTAAGAATATTAACTGACTTGCCAAGTTCAAATACATTAATTTGCAATCGGACTCCGATGTTTACTTTCGGTAAACCTCCTGATTTAGGGTGTACTGTGATCTTTGAATTCCCTTTTTTAACGGAAAACCCGTATTCGATTTGACGTCCCTCAGCGTTTTCCGACATATGTCCAGTAATTCTTTGCCTTCCTTTTTCCTTATCTAACATCATCATCAGCATCCGAACTTGTTCTTTGCTGAGAGTCACCCCTGTATTCGTACCTTGACGGAATAATTGAGCGCCGCTTAATTCCATTCCCGATTTGGATGCTCTCAACACGGGCAGCGCGATATCTCCCAATGGTTCTTTCCGGGATAGAATAAAATGCATCATGGAAACGGTGGGTATCATTCCTTTCCTATCCAAAGACATAATAAACTCATTCAGATTTTTCGTAAACGCTTCATTATTTCCCGATTTAGTTTTAAAAATCTTCGAAATCCTCCCCTCAAATACAACTACGGGGGTGTTGATCGACGAATAGGGGGCCTTAAGTAAAAAAGCGAGTTTTGGAACAGGATCATGCGATGCAAACCTCTCGCTTAAAAAATAGATTCTCGTGTTGACCGTTAAGAAAGGGGCTCGATCGATGTATTCTCCTTGGCCGACCGCTTCAACTAAACTAGGTCCTCTGAGTACCGTTATCACCGATTGCGGATTCCCTTCTCCTTGGCCCGCACTTTTAAGCTTGGTGACAATAAAAGCTAGTTCGACGTCCCCACTCTCCTCGTCCAAATCCAACCCGGCGATGTCCACCAATTGAAGATTACGCAACGGTAATCGATCCCAACAACCGGTCAAGAGCAATAACGACAAAATTCCAATTGCCGCTTTTTTCATCCTCTCGCCACCTTTCCCCGTGCCAAAGAAATGAGAAGCAGAAATGTCGGCACAATGGCAATCATAATACCAGTAACAATATTATGATAGTCTAATAATCGGGACTGCAATTGCCGGTCAGAGCACCATAATCCGAGCCCGAAACAAACGATTGCAAGAATCCATACCAAAAGAGGATGGTTGCGGATTTCCTTACCTCCGATGAACGCAAAATAACGGGCCGACATGAACAAATAAACATACAGTGTTACCAAAACCACAGATAGCCAAATCGACATAAATAGAATATCGAGGCTTTGAACGACTGGCCAATTGAATACACGGAGAATGAACACCATCGGCTCCGGGATGGACTTCAATTGATTTTCGCTGAAGTTGGACGAAACAATGACTGTTATCATCACGTAAAAAAGGGTTGTAAATCCATTGGCAGCCGAAATTGCCATTAAGATATCCTTCTTCTTGCGGGATCTTACAAATGGAAAAACGTACAGGAGAAGCTCATAACCCGAGTACAACCAAAACGAAGGGACAGCACCCTTTATAAGCGATCCGATCCCGTGAGTGCCAATTGGCAGAAGATTACGGAAGTCACTTTCTTTTCCAATTCCACTTATCAATACGATCACAAAGCATATCAGAAACATAAGCATAATCATCTGCGTAATGCTAGCTATTGAGCGTAGAGTAGATGAAGCGATATACGCTCCCATTGTGAAAGATACTCCGATTAACACAAACCAGGGAGTCTCAAATAACAGCCAGCGGTTGATGACATCAGAATAAGTGATAATAACCATAAGACTATTTTGCGCGAAGTACGCGGCAATCAAGAAGTTTACGACCGATCCTAACGGCTTTCCAACAATAGCAGATATATACTGGGGCAACGACCGATCGGCATATCTCTTTCCAAGTTGATAGATGATCAGGATGACCACTTGAGCAATCACTCCCCCCATCAATATGGACAGCCAAGAGTCATTGCCCGAGGTTTGGTTTTGTGCGTAAGGGATCTTTAAAACACTAACGCCGACTTGGGTCAGAATAACTAGGCATATTAATTGGTTGATAGAGATTTTTTCTAAGTGTATCATTCAGTCCCCCCCCCCTCCTTCGATCACTTTTTTTTCATTTCGTCTTTTGCCAAGCTTTCCATCGGACGTTTTTTCAAGCTCTTGATTGGTCCTCTGAACCATGTATCCTTAATCGTATCACCGCTAATCCCCGAGTAAAAGTACGGTATGCCCATCGTGTTTAAACGGGCCAAATGCGTCAGCACCAAGAGGAAAGAAAGTTCCAAGCCGAACAGCCCGAAAATCGAGGCCATGACAATGAGCGGGTACGTCAAAAATCGGGCCGCGGTACTCATTTCATAGGAAGGAATAATAAATGAAGCAATGCCGGTAAGCGCCACTACGACGACCATCATGTTGGAAATCAGATTCGACTCAACAACGACGGTACCGATGACAATACCTCCTACTACGCCGATCGTATTGCCGATAGAACTTGGGAGACGGATGGTCGCTTCTCGCAAGATTTCAAGTATGAACAGCATACTTACCGCTTCGAGTACTGGTGGCAACGCGATGTATTGCATAGAGCTTTGCAGCGTCAGTGCAATATCGAACGGGAGAATACGTGGATCGAAAGTGACAAGGGCCACGTAAGTGCCAGGCAGGCTGATCGCGAAAAGAAAGCAGAAGACCCGAAGAAACCGTAAGGCGCTGCCGAACAGCCAGCCGATTTGGTAATCGTCGGGGGTTTGGAAGAACGCCCAGAACGAAACCGGAAGGATCAGGCAATTTGGCGAACCGTCGGTTAAAATCGCGATTTTCCCATCCATCAGGTAAGATTTTACTCGGTCCGGTCTTTCGGTAACAAGCATTTTGGGAAACATTGAGAATTTTTTGTCTTCAATCATTTCATGAATTAACCCTGGCGCTTCGACGGAATCAATGTCGATGCTGTCGATCCTGCGTTCAAACTCCTTTAGGACATTTTCGTTTGCGAGAGACTGTAAGTAAAGTACGGCTACTTTTGTATTCGACCTGCGGCCAACCTGATAGAACTTTACGACAAGATCGGGCGACGCGATCTGCTTGCGCATCAAATTGAGATTCGTATCCAGGTTTTCGATCAACGCTTGGTTGGAACCGCGCAGTGTCCGTTCGTTCATTGGAAAATTTATCGCGCGTTCTTTATTAAGCTCGGTTCCAAGCAAATAGAACTTGGCTTCGCCTTCAATTTGAATAACCGTCTTCCCCGCGACGAGCGCTGTCGATGCTTCCGTAATAAGATCGGTCTCACCATATTCTAGAATGGACACAGCTTCACGTACGCTAACGTCCGTGTTGCAAAGCAATGGGCGGATAATGTGTTCCTGTACCACAGCAAGCTCGATCATAGTATCCAAATAAAAAAGCCGAAAAGGTCGGTCGCCTGCCACGAAATCGCTCGATTTGAAGTCTGAGCTATGGAATAGCATTTCCTGCAGCGACTTCTCGTTTTTGTCTAATGATCGGTCGGCTTTCATTGAAGGTACCTCTTTTCTCCAAATCGGAAAGTTTTACATATTTTACCCTCAACTTCTTTTCCTATTCCGTTTTAAAGCTTTTGAAATGAACATTTCGCTGTATCGAGTGGCAGCTTTATTTTTTGGATATTTCATTTGAATGTCTTCTTAAGTATTACTTCACAAGATACTCCATTTTTCTAAATGTACTTAATATTTTGAAGAATGTAGAATGTTATCTGGTAAGTTGTTTTTTTATGGGTAAATTGGCCAGGGGGGCTATTAGTTATGTATGAGGGGAAAATCATCAAGTTTTATCGTGAGAAATACAAATTAACTCAAGAGCAATTAGGGAAAGATATATGTTCTATCACACATATTAGTAAAATTGAATGTAATCAAACAACATACTCAGCTGAAATCATTTCTTTATTATCCAAGCGGCTTGGAATAAATATGGAGTTGGAAGTAAAAAAACTTAAAAATATTAAACAACACTTATTTCATTGGCAAGATGCAATAATTATGCAATTATTTGAAGATATGGAACAAATTAACATCGAGATCGAACGAGAAGAATTAATTGAAATCTCAGAATATAGACTTATGTATCAGTTACTTCGGGCAAGATATTTACTAATGAATAATAGGGCTCATGAAGCAATGAAGATCATACAACAAATTCAAAAAATAGAAAACAAATTAACCCCTTATGAAAGTAATCTTTTAAAACATGTTTTAGGTATCTATTATTTAGAAAAACAGGATTTCCTCAAAGCAATTCAAATATTAAAAGAAATACAAAATGAGATTTATAATAATTCAGAATATTACTACCACCTAGCAAAAGCTTACCATACTATACAATCGCCCGTTTTGACTTATTATTATGCTGAAAAATCCCATCAATTCTTTAAAGATATGAATAACTATCTTAGAGTTATTGATGCAGAAATGCTTATGATCATACAAGTTGAAGATAATGATGGTAATGAAGAAATCATAAACCGGTTTAAAAAATTAATTAAAAGCTGTGATTTATGTAATGCCCCTGATCGAAAGTCAAAAGTGTTGCATAACTTAGCTGTTGAATACTTTCGAAGAAAAAATTATGAGCAAGCAAGTGAGTTTTATAAACAATCCATGTCCCTTAAGAATCCAGAATCTCCTGTCTATTTACTTTCTTTAGAAGGATTTATTCGCAGTTCGTTTGAGGGGGACCTTATTGCAAATGATCAACTAATACAACACGCAGAGGATGGATTAATGACTGCAATTAGAATAAAACAATCATTATATATCCATCTATTTAAACTTTTGATTTATTTATTAAAATATAAAGAAAAAGATTATCATCAATATTTACTCAATAAAGCATTACCTATGTTCATTCAATCTGGATATACCTATTTGATAAAGCGTTCTAAAAAGGAATTATTTCATCATTATGCTAATAATAATTTACCGGATAAAGCATTGGAAATGGCACACTTATTAATCAACGCTTAAAACCCTTTATTTTAAGTCTGGAAGGAGGATGATTCATCCTTCTTTTTCTTTTTGTAAAAAAAATATCCCTGAAAAAAATTCAGGGATATTTCTTTTATATTATTTGCTAACAGTAACTTTTGTAGCTACACTTACGTTTCCAGCTTTGTCTGTAGCTGTTACGTAAAGGTGTGTACTTACATTTTGTTTTACAATTGATATAGTGAACTTACCATAGCTATTAACTGTTCCTGTCCCAAGTGTTATTGTGCCTGCTTTAATTAAAATCGTAGAGCCCGCTTCAGCTGTACCTGTTACTATTGGAGTCGCAGAAGTCACTTTATTTACAATTGGTGCTATTGGAGCTGTTTTATCAATGGTAAATTTTACCGTTGTTTCGTTACCAGATGCGTCCGTTACCACTAATGTGTGGTTACCCTCGCGAGTAACTGCCGTTCCGCTTGTGAAAGCTTTGCCATCTAATGTAGCTGTTGCTTCATTAAATGTAATGATGACATCCTTGTTGTAATGCCCATTGTTTTCTACACCAGTTGCCCATTTTGCAAAGAGCCTTACGTCGCCTGTAACTTTATCTGTCGCAAAATTCCATGCAGTTTTACCTGTTGTATCTTTATACCAACCAAGGAATGCGTAACCAGGTCTTGTTGGTGTAGTTGGAGCCGTAATTGTTTTAGAATAATCTCCTGTCTTGCTATCTACTAAGCCACCATCTTGATGATCGAAGACAACGCTGAATTTATGTGGTGTCCATTTTCCATAAAGTGTTCTCACAGAATAGATAGAGTTTGTAAATTCCCAAGGAAGAGTACATGCCTCATCTGCGAACCAAGTTAAATCATATCCGTAAACAACTGGTTCTGTGATTCTGCGTACTACAATCTTGTCCTGTACTGCAAATGGTGCATTATCTTGAACTACGAAATGTACATTATATCCATTCACTACTTTTTGAACAAGTGTCACATCCGCATAGTCCGTTGCCTTGATAAGAATCGTGTAATCTCTTGCTCTTGAAAACAGACTCTTACCTAGCGTAATGATACGGTTAACAGTATCTACGCTGACCTTCGTTTTGTCGACAGCAATACCGTTGATCGCGATACTACTACTCGCTTTTGCCCATTCCTTATCAATGAACTCAAGAACCATATCATTTCCTATCGCGTTATCTGTTGTATCTGGTGTCACAACAGAACCAGCTAACGCATATTTAGCATAAAGGGTGATTGGTTTTGTTACGATGTTTGAAAAATCATACGGTGTTGTTAAGTTTTGATCACTATACCAACCGTAGAACTTAAAGCCAACTTTTGCGGGATCAATTGGTTTTTTAGCACTTCTGTCTACGATTTGAGCTGGAACAGGATCTCCACTATTTGATTCAAACGTTACTGTATAACCAATAACTTGATCGCTCACAATAGCATCTTGATATCCTTCCGAAACAATCGTCACATTGACCTTTTGTCCGATTATGAAGAGGTTACGGTTAAGAATGATGCTGTTAGCCGTCATCGTGTAATCTGTGATTTCTACTAATGTTTTCGAACCAATTTTCACTGCTTTGATGTTGTTTTTCCATGTTCCATCATCTGTGAATGGTAACGTAATATCGCTTCCTACAATGTTTCCAACTGTATCCTTTGAAACGGTAGGTGGTACTTTAATCCAACCTAAATAGTAGTTGACATTATCCATTACTACTATAGGACCGTCTGTAATAGTGGACTTCTTGTCGCTTGAACCAGCTGCGTCCAAATAGAGGTATGGACCAGGTGTCAGATCGCCTTTTGTGACATGTGATGGAACCATTGACATCGTTGGCGCTGACGCTTTTCCATTGATCAACTGATCAGCCAGGAATAAGTCATTTGCATTTTTTAATGTTCCGCCGTTTAAGTCAATATGACGTCTGTATCCTAGTTTAATATCAGGAATCGTCACCGTTTCGCCTGTTGTCGCGGTTAATGTAACCTTATACCCCTTGATATTTCCTAAATTTCCTAATGTTGGCATTTCACTAAAGGCAAACTTTTCTCCTAATGTCGTTTGTCCCGCTTGAACAGCTTGATCATGTGTAGCGGTTTTAAACGAAAGAATACCGTTATTGTTTGCACCAGTTACCAAGTCATAGGTGCTTGGGTCTAACGTATAGGTCGTTGCGTTTGTGTCTGTCGAGCCATCACTCTTCATCTGATAGAAAGTGCTCTCGATTTTAGCAATGTGCGCCTTGTCTGATAACCAAGGGATATTGGTTAAATAGTCTGGGATGTTGATTTTTAAATCGCCTTCTCCAAGAACCCAACCGGTTCCGCTTACTGCTCCATTACTTCCGTCGAATTTCGGCCCATTCGGGTCTGCCTTACCAACAAGAGAATAGTTTTGAGTCGCATTCATTTGCCATTTTGCATAGACGGTTTGGTCTGCGTTTATATTATTTCCAACAATCCACTGAGACGTAGTCGTACCTTCTTTATCAGTAAACCAGCCAATGAAGACATAGCCAGGTCTCGTTGTCGAAGGATTTTTATTTCCACCAATATAAGCGCCGTTCGCAATATAAGCGCCATCTATTTTGGATTTCGCTGGATTGTATCCAACTGCAACCGGACTAACTTGAGACCCACCTTGCGAATCAAATGTAATACCATATCCAACTGCTTGTGCAGCACTTCCATTTGAATCCACACCAATGGATTTAAGTGGGTAAATCGTATTATCTTCACCCGTTGAGCTGATGTTAAACTGATACAACTGAGGCAACCAATTGGTTCCACCAGGTTCGATCACGGACGTCGCAGTCGCAGGATTCGCATTTGTCTTAAATAATTCAGCCTTAAAGGTAATTTGTCCTGGTACGCTGATATCGTAATATTTATTACCACTACCATCTTTCAAATCTGTAATGTCCACAAGAGCGGAATTCAACGTTTTCACTTTAATGTTATTAATCCCTTGACGCCAATTCGCATCCTCTGGGAAGGTAAACGTTAAATCATGACCTACATGTGCTTTTGACGGGTCAGTTACCAATGGAATCGTAGGAGTCGGAATTGGTACCGATGACACCGTAAAGGCCTTTGTTACATTTTGATAACCAGTTGCCTTAATCGTCACGGTGTAATTCGTAGCGGTCGTGAATAACGAACCAGGTAACGTGATTTTTGAAGGCATTGTCTGCCTTTGTCCAAGTGCATCAGCATACTGATAAGCTGGTGCGATCGTCACGCTACTTGTCACATCCGTCGAACCTAGCATAACTTGTGTAATCGCCTTTCTCCATACCGTATCATCGACGAATACATTACTAGCTGGCACGATCGAGATTGTTGAACCATTTTGTAAATCAATCAACTTCGGAATCGTTGTTTCATAGGTTGTTTGCTGCGGACCTGCAAAATTAAGAGCCGCCATTACTTCTTTCACACCATCACCAGTGTGTAGTTGTACCCCATTCACCATCGTATCCTCTGTAAGCGTCAACTGTGGGTTTCCTACCGCTACTCCCGCATTGATGGCATTTTGGTTAACTGCCCCAAAGTTTTTGAAGATGAAATAGAAATCATTGTAATCGATTCCCCAACCACCTGGATTGACAGTTGGAATCCAATAGATATCGTAATTTCGGTTTGCTGGAGCATTTAACCAGTCTTTTTTCGCTAAAGTACCGACCTGTGCTTTGTAAGTCGTGTAGGCATTCACTTCAGCCGTTAAGTCGTTCATATCGATGACGTTATCGCCATTCACATCTCCACCTAATAGAACTGGGAAAAGACCCGGAAGATCTTTGACGGTACCTGAATTATAACCAAATTTATTTTCACCAATGACTGGTGTTTTTCCATATCCCTTGAAATGTCCTGGCACATTCGCTACCATTGAATATGGTTTATCACTTACATCCGCCGTCACGGCATAATAAGGATCGATAAAATAATATTTGATTGAATTATTTGGTGTCGTTGGGTTGTCCGTTGTAAACGATTTCCCCTTGTCATCTGTAACCGTTACCTTCGCTCCTGATTCCACTGTGAACTGAGGATAGTTATTGTTTATGTTGTTTCTTGCGAATGATTCCGCCGCCACACGTCCTCGAATAAGAGAAGTGGACTGACGCACAAAAGGTGTATTCGTTGGGAACCATGCTACTTTGGTATCCACACCTGACAAGGTTAAATTCGATTTTAATAACGGGAATTCAAATGGCCCCGTAATTGGGTCAGGGTTCGAATAAGTAACATCTGCTTCGATAATATTCATATCATGGTCTAGCGCAGCTGCTGCACTAATTCCAGAGATGGTTACATCTGTGTTTTCGCCGACTTGATAAACCGGATGAACATATGGTTGACCGATCGTTAGCGCATGGTCAACTTCAGATTGGGACATCCCTTTGCTGATGAGATAATTTTTATATTCATCGGTTAGTCGGATATTGCTAAATTTATACACGTTATTACTATTTAGCGTAATAGTTCCACCCGTCATGCCGATACCATAATGTGTGGCAATTGTCGTTTTGAACGGTTTATTTGCATCGACAACCACTTTATCTTCATTTCCTGGACCTGCATCTACCCCATTCGACATGGTTAACGTTACATATGGATTACCTTTTTTGATGAAGTAATACGTCTGTTTGGTCGTATCCATATCTTCTTCACCCGAATAGTCGATTGGACTAATCACAAATTCACTACCTAATTTGTTCGCTACATCCTCCTGTGTGACACCAAAATGTAAACGACCATTCTCATTTGTTTTGAAGATGACAGTTGGTTGATAACTATCTTGGTAGCCGAAAACGTGGTTCAATCCTTGGTCAACAGGGACTGGTGTGACCCCATCCTCCGGACTTGGAACGGACGTTTCGCCATTATTTTTCATGACATCCACGTTCGAATCATAAACAGTACCATAGAACCCTTTAATTTCTTGTCCTGGCAGGTACCCTGCGGTATCGATTTCATAAATGCCTTCTTTTGAATCATTGTCCATCTTCATCGTTGGCGGTGTACCGTCAACATAAAGTGTGTCTTCTGCTGTATAGCGTTTTCCTTTTTTGTCCGTCGCAATCATCTCAAGAGAGTAAGCGCCTTCTTGTAAAACGGCTATTTTATTTGAGATTCCGGACTGGTCATACGTTCCATCATAGTCTTTCGTAAACGGAAGATAGCTTCCATTAAAAAGGGTGATGATAGGTCCGTAGTGAATACCTGGGGTAAAGTTGCTGCCGCTTCGTAACGTGTTCGTAACCCCTATATACTTTCCATCTTTGTCTTTTAACACAACATAGATGTTTTCCATTTCGTTATTCACCGAGAACGTATAAGCTGATAGATTACCCACTGGCGTTGCTTTGATGTTGACTTTAAACGAATCAATTCCTTTTTCTGCTACTGTAATCGTAAATGGAATACGATACGTTTCGCTTGCATCCGCCGCATTGACAACATTGATATACCCTTCATAGCTGCCATCTAATGCGTTCGACGGAATGGTGATGGTCGCCGTTGTTTTCACTGTGCTATTTTTATCTACATTAATCGATGTTGTGTTTGAACCACCGACAGCAAAATCAACTTTCACATCATTTCCTGTTCCAGGTCCTACTTTATTCGATTGCGCAAATTTCGTTGAAAGAAACTCCGTGCTCACCTTAAAGGTTTTATTGCTATCTCCAAGGTTTGCAATGTTGAAGTCTTTCGACGAAACGGTATCATCCGTTCCGTTTGTCGCACCGTCACCACGACCTTTAAAGCCAAAGAACATGCTTCCAGTGATTTGATCAATTTGTGTTAAAACATCTGTTCCATCCACTGATTCAACTGTCGTTGCTTTGTCTAATACTTGGACTTTCACATCCGATTTGATCGCTTTTACAGGATCAATACGACCTGCACCGACTTGATAGACGCTATACGTTTTCGAATCGGTGTTCACATCTTTCGCCGTATTCATCAAAGCCGTTTTCACGTCTGCTGGCGTGTAATCTGGATGAGCCGCAATTACAAGTGCGATTGCTCCTGTTGTATGAGGTGCCGCCATCGACGTACCTGACATGGATTGATACGCAGATTGATAGTTGTGAGTCGCATTTTCTTGTGATTCCCAAATATCATATGGAGCTGTTGACATGATATCCACACCAGGTGCGATCACGTCTGGTTTAATGGTCCAATCTTTTACAGGACCTGTTGAACTGAAGCCTGCTAGTTCATCGCCATCTTTCTTGATTGATTCATCAAGAGTCGTTGGGAATGTAACAGTTGCTTTGTCTGGATCTGCTTTAATCTCGTTCGATAGGGCTTGACCTTGTGCTTGCGTCAATGAAATCGAATACACATTATCTTGGCTTACACCTAAGAAGGTTGGTATATAGCCTTGTGTTTCCGTATCGTCTTGATTATCCCAAATGATCATCGCTTTTACGCCTGCATTATGTGCATTCGCCATTTTCGTTTGCAAAAACTCTCCACCGCGATGGACAAGTACGATTTTCCCTTTTACATCTTTTTCTTGGAAATCCGCTGCACTACCTAATCCAACATCTACGATTGGTAGGGTTTGTCCTTTTAGCGCATCATCGGCATCTGCAAAACTTTTACCGAATAAACGAGCTTGGTAGGAAGAATTTCCGTTTTTAATCGTCATCACAGGGATTTCTTCTGGTATACTACTTGCCCCAACCGTAATCGCTAGTGGTGACGTTCCTGGTGAACCGACTGTTGCGACACCTGGACCACTGTTACCTGCTGAAATCGAGCAGGTAACTCCTGCTAACGTTGCGTTGTTAATCGCAATACTCGTCGGGTAAAATGGGTCATTATTTGTTGCCCCAAGCGAAAGATTGATGACATCCATATGATCTATTACGGCTTGGTCAATCCCTTTTAAAACGGATTCTGATAATCCGGAACCACCTGGTCCTAATACACGATATCCATGAAGTTCCACATCTGGCGCCATCCCATTCGCTGAAAACACGCCGTTATTATTCGTTGTGTTAGCTGCAATCGTCCCCGAAACATGCGTTCCGTGAGATGTGATATAGTGTTTGTAATCTGCTGGAGCCGGCATATCGATAGGACTTGGATTTGCATTAGCCTTCGCTTTCACCCAATCCGGATAAATCGTTTCCATTGGGTCATGGTCATCAATTAAAATGATATTTCCTTTCGCATCTAGCGTAGGATTGGCAAAGTCATGCCCTTCATAAAGGTTCCCATTCTCATCATGTGTCACCTTGTAAAGGTCTGGATGATTATAGTCAATCCCTGTATCTAATACACCGACTTTTACTTTTTGACCTACACGAGGTCCTTTTTTAATAATACCAGTGTACCCCTCAGCTTGAAGTTTATCGACTCCCATTAATGACAGCCCACCAGTTGGTTTACCTACAGAACCTGGTTCAGATGTCTGGGATGCTTTTGCTGATTCCGGCACCGTATACTTCACTGATGACCAAATCGAAGCGACTTCAGGGTTTTCCGCTAATTTTTCAACTTGATTTCCTGGAAGAGTTAACGCTACACCATTAAAGGCATCGGTGTATTGTGTTGTGATACTCATTTCCGTTTTGACTTGCTTTCCACCGACGATTTGTGTTTTCGCCTGTTTATTCACAAAGCTTTGGAATGTGGTGTGAGACTCTTTCACTTTTTGCTTAGCTGCTGCATATTCAGACGCAAAGATTTTCGCGCTTGCTGTTGCCCCACCTTTTTCAATTGAGTTTTTAATGATTTGGATTTTAGCTGGATCTGTTTTAAATTGAACAATGACTTGAATGTTCGATTTTTTAGTTATGTCTTTTTGGCCCACACGGATTTTGTTCGCGATATCCGCACCCGTTAATTTGTTAATGTTTGCTTTTTGCTCAGGAGTTAGACCATCAAGAATACGGTTTACTTCTTTTGCATTAAACGTTCCACTGGACGGACTGTTCTGACTTGATTTATCAGCTGCCTGTACGAATGTTAAACTCTGAGGTAGTGCAAAGTTTAAAAGCATTGCAATCAACACAGAGATGGAAAACATTCTCTTTTTTTGTCTCATTCTCTTACTCATTTTAACCCTCCTTTTAAAATATAAAACTATGAGCAATCTAATAGATGTTCTACTTGCTCATACTATCGCAAGATATTTAAGTATAATTAATTTTCTAAAAACTTAAATATATTTTCATTTTAATAGGATTCATATAAATCGTACATTGGGGGAATTTATCCTTTTCGAATCGACGTTTTTCTTCCCCAAAAAACAAATCATTGGGTTTATTGCTAATAAATGATAGAACTTTAGGTAATTAGCGAATATAGTCGACTAAGAAAAGGAAGCTATGTTAAATAAATCTAGTAAACTGCTGATTCGCATTTGGGGGAATATTAGAAATTTATCAAAAAAAATAAAATGTCGAGAATATATTGATTTATAAAAAAAAAGCTATCCCATTCCTAAAATAAATAGGAAGGATAGCTTTTTAATAAGTTATTTACGGTTGCTGAACAACTGTCACTTGTTTAGGCGTTGTTGTTACTTTAAAACCGTCTTTTGTAACGATATCAGCTGTGATAAAATACGTACCATTTGGTACATCAGCTTGAGGTGCCCATTGTTCTTTCAATGTATGTTCATTTTTCACTTGCCATGAATCAATTAACTTTCCACTTGCATCTTTTACATTAATGGTTCAGTCTACTCTGTTATGGGCCCAGCTTACAATTTTTGCTGGATTGCTTTTGTTAATATTTGTAGACGTAAGAACAGCGATTGTTTGAATGACCATACCTTGAGTATTAAAGCTTTGATCTCCCCACGTGGTCCAAGATACATTTCCTGCATTATCAACGCCTAAAATCACAATACCTTTCGGTTCTGTATTGACAAGGAAAGATTTTTGCTCTTGTGGCAATGAATAAGATTTTCCATTAATAAAAACAACAGCAGAATTAAAGTCACTTGCATTATCTTCCGCATTGAAGGAAATTTCATATTTTCCGTTAATAGGTGTTACTTTTATATTGGAAATTTTCGGAGCGATGGAATCTACCAACATTGGCACTTTAACAATCTGTGGTTTTGCGTTTGGATAATCCATTGTTGTTTTTAACACATATTGGTATTTGCCGTCAGGAACATATTGTCCGGATTGGTCTTTCATATCCCATTTATATCCTTGATACATAGTATCTCCAAATGCCATAACGTTTTTTCTAAATTTCCATGGTTGTCCATTTCCAGTATATTCGCTAAAATCACCTAAATTTTTGATAAGATTTCCAGACGAATCTTCAATATACGTTTCAACTTTTTCTAAATTACGTAAGGCTTGGAATGAACCAAAGATACCTGTAGCACCAATATAGTTTGGTGAGTAAGCAATATGGTTAAGATCGAAACCATTTCCATTGAATCCTAGTGGAGAGTCTTGGTCATCATTCCAAAGAGCAGTATATCCGACAAATGCATCTTTATCCCATGCTGGAGCATCGATATTTCGTGGCTCATCCCATTTTCCATAGAAGCCCGTATAAGGAACAGTTAAAGGTACGGCTTTATCTTGGTTCTTCGCTACTGGAACTAGACGAACAAATCCTCCTACAAAACTATTTTTCTTTAAGGAATCTGGTAATGATACATTAACAGTCAGCATTTTTGTTTGACCTGGCTTGATTTTAACTAATGATCCTGTTTTGTCAGTTACTGTATTATCATTGACAGTGACAGTTGCACCATTAATCCGTACACTTGTTAAGCTTAAATACTCTTTTGATTCTACTTTTCCATCAAAATCAAAATCTTTCATTTCTGTCTTATATTTTCAACCATTAACATTCCTTGTTTGCCATCACCCTCTGCTTCCGCTCTCATCATTCTTCCCAATAATTCTACGTCATCAGTTGTGTGTTTTACTCTCGGCATACCTCACCCTCTAATTACATTTTATTATTGTACTTCTTCGTTATTTACTTTAATTCGGAAAGATATGTTTCCTGTTGTGTAATTCTCGCAAGTCCCCTCGAATCAAAACATCTCGGAACTCTGTAGGCCTAAATGGAATGAAAGGGGAGAGATAAGGAACTCCCAAAGACTTTAGTTGTGCTAAATAAATGAATGAGATCGTTGCAAGAACGGTTATTCCAGGGAAACCGAAATAATTCCCTGCTAATAGGAAAGCGTATCTCAGATTAAAAACCAAACCCGTCCCCTATAAATAATTAAAATTTGCAGATCTATAGGTTGAATGATATGTGTTTTAACTTCACAAACTTTTACGATTGTCTCAAGTAATAGAGAGTGATTTTATTGTTAAAATCCTTTTCTTAAAATCGGTCGTAAGGTTAAATTTTCGTTCTAATTCCAACAAAGACATTTAATCACCGCATATATAATATTTTTAACTTATTTTGATTCAATCAAGCTTAATTATGTATACGGTGTTAACTAAATAATTACCTGAATACAATTAAAATGAAATTTCTTTAATTTAATCACAAGCTTTAACTTCCTATATAAATAATGAATTATGGATAAACTAAATTTTTAATTTATTAACAAGAAATTTAATAGTTGTTCCTTGCACAAGTAAGGAAAACAGAACATTTGCAAAGGTCATTGCTAATAACAAATCTTTTCCTTGAAAATTAGGTGTAATCGATAAAACGAGTGCAATGGATAAAGACCCTTTTAGCCCTCCCCAACCAATTACAGTCTTCCACGAAAATGGAATTGTTCCCTCAAAGGCTAAGCTCACAAATACAGCTACAATTCGTGAAAGAACAACAATTACAATACTTCCTATCACAACTGCCCATTTCCCATTAATACCTATTCGAACAATCTCTAATCCAACCATAAAAAAAATCAAAGCATTGGAAAGAAATGCAATAGCTTCCCAAAACGAATCCATTTCACGAAGAGTGTTTTCAGACATTCCAATTCTCTTTCCGTAGTTACCAAAAATTAAACCTGCAACAACTACTGCAATAACACCCGAAAAATGAAAGTGTTCCCCTAGTTCGTAAGCTCCGTAAAAGAGGACAATGGATAAGCCAATCTCAATTAAATGCTGGTCAATTAGACGAGTAATTCGTGAAGCTAAAAAGCCAAATGCAGCACCTACAATTATTCCACCCAAAACAACCCTTAGAAACTCTGTTGAAGCCTCAAAGACACCAGTAGCTGTTATAGACGTAGTTACAAGGGCAATCTTAAAAAGAACAACCGCCACACCATCATTCCCTAAACTTTCCCCTTCGACAATAATGGATAATTTTTCATTTACTTTAATTGATTTAAAAATCGTCAGAACTGAAATGGGGTCAGTGGCTGACATAACAGCTCCGAATATAAGAGATTCTTGAAGGGATAAATGTAAGAAGAATACGGAGGCTGCTGAAACTAATAGAAAGGTAAGAAATGTTCCAAGAAGAGATAATAATAAAATTGTTGTTTTGTTCTTTGTCAGTTCTTTGAATGGCATTTTTAGGGTAGCCTCTCCCAACAATGCTGATAAGAAAATTGTTATAATTGCAGTTTGGAAAAACGCATCACTCGTTACATGATGCTTAATCCCTTCCAGAGTCGGAATATTAAGCAACCCTATGAAAAGTCCTGCAATTACAAGAAGGGTTGGGTAAGGCTGATTTATTTTTTCAGCTATAAAGGCTCCTCCAACTGCAATTGCCAAAAGAATGGTCCACATTTCAATCATAATTTATTACGCCCCTATTTTTAAAATTCAATATTTTATATAAATTAGTTTCTTCCATTTTAATTTGCTTATCCGACAATAAATTTAGATAAATACATAAAATTTTAGAGATTACATGGGTAATCGCCAGCGGGTGGTTTAAGCAATTCAATTGAAGTCTATATATATGCCCTATCTGCTATCTCCGTGGTAGAAAGTTCGAAATATGACATGCCCTTCAAATATTTCTGTACATGGCACCTAAAGAGGCATTGATTAAACCAACAATGAGTAAAAAATACCTTGAGCATAAATAAAGGAAAAAAGCCGACTCCACCTTCCATTAATCAGGAATGAGAGTCGGCTTTTTTTATCATACCTTTTTATTAATCACCATAGCTTT
This sequence comes from Neobacillus sp. C211, assembly GCF_051842875.1. Lineage (NCBI taxonomy): Bacteria > Bacillati > Bacillota > Bacilli > Caryophanales > Bacillaceae > Neobacillus > Neobacillus sp. C211. Next base: position 129,716 of record NZ_JBPXRO010000004.1, on the reverse strand, counting down.
GTATCAAATTAGCGATATGTGCATAAGCTCCTCCTGCAAGTAATGCTGAAGTAACCATTACTGCTTCTGCAAGCTCTTCATTTGTACATCCAAGCTTCATGGCATTTTTCGTATGGACATCTATACAATATGGGCATTGCGTAGCATGAGCAACTGCCACAGCAATAATCTCTTTAAACTTTCCACTCAATTTGCCTTTCTTCATTGCTGTTCTACTAAACGTAGAATAACCTTTAAAGCCTTCAGGAGAAAATTTATTTAATTGACCAAGGTTTTTTAGATTTGAACGTCTATAAAGTGAATCCTCTGCTTCTGCATCCATCGCATTATGTATATGAGTACTATGGGTTACTACCCCACCTGCTTCTACTCCTGCTACAACAAAGATGGCTTCTACTAATTCTTCAAGTAATGCTCCTTCAGCTTTTGCACGTCGTGTATGTGAATCAATACAATAAGGGCATTCCGTTGCATGGGCAATTGCAACCGCTATGATTTCTTTTTCCTTTTTACTCAGTGCACCATCTGTCATGACCGCCGTATTAAAATCCGAAAAAGCTTCAAGCTGTTCTGGTGCTAATTCTTTAAGTTTACTAAGATTTTTTAAAATTCCTTTTTCATATAAATTCATTGTAGACATCCTTTCTTTCTAATAAAAATAAAGGAGCTTTTAAATCCCATCAGACTTTTAATCATTGAGTCGGATAGACAGTTTTATGATCAGCAAGGATCACCAATTGTTTTTCATTAGGTTGAAAATTAATTTGTGAATCAGAGGAGTAATACCAAGTCTTTTCATTTTCCTTTGCTTCAAATATATTTAACTCATCCTGAAAATCTAAAACAGTCGAAGCAGTTTCTTCATCAACAGATAAGGAGATCAGCCAACGATCGTCTTGCTTTTCAATACGGTAATTAGTAGTTTGACAAAGCAATCGGCTGCCTATAGAGTGACGAATCATTAACATTAAAATTCACCCCCAGGTAAATCAATTAATAAAAAGAAACTATCTTGATTTGCCTGGATCGTAATTTCATGGATGTATGTGATCCGTGCCGCATCCTGGGATTGTAAAATGGAATCCTTATTAATTGAAATTTCTCCTTCTATAGTAAAGATGTAAATCTTCCTGCCTTCTTCCTGTTGAAAGTTCAATGTCTTATTTCCATCCAACTTTGATAAATAAAGGGTTAAATCTTGATGAATTCCTGCCACCCGCTCGGAGGCAGTATGGGATATTACAGGTAATAAGTTATTTTGTAATTGTTCAACATCATATGAGATATCTTCATAGGAGGGAGTTAACTTTTTTTCATTTGGTGAAAACCATAGCTGTAAAAATCGGACTTCTTCATCATTGGAAGCATTGAATTCAGAATGAAGCACTCCCGTTCCAGCACTTATTCGCTGTATAGTTCCGTAGCTGATAATTCCAGAGTTCCCCAAGTTGTCTTCATGTTTTAGCTGCCCCTTTAATACGATAGAAACAATTTCCGCTTCCCGATGCGGATGAATTCCAAAGCCGCGACCACCTTGGACGGTGTCGTCGTTAAACACACGCAGTGGACCAAATCGGATATTGGAAGTGTCATAATACTCACCAAAAGAAAAACTTAAATTACTTTCTAGCCATTCATTTTTTACTGTGTATCGTGTACCTGCAGGACAAATTTGAATCAATTCCGTCACTCCTTATCTGAATTTCTTAGACATGAATATCGAGCTATATTTTTTCCATTCAAAACAAAAAGTTGGAATATATAACAGGATTTCTTCTGCTATATGCTCCAACTCTTTCTTTCCTAGAATTTCCTTATGCTTGATATTTTTTAATCAAATCAACAAACACATTGACAAATGTTTGTACGATTTGGACCGTTCCATTATCTTTAATTTTGCCCTTTTCATCAAATAATGCTGAAACATTGCCGTTTGCCGTTCCATACGCTTGCTCCATATGGACGGGATCCTACATCAAGAGAATTCTTTATTACAGCTGGTACAGAACGATTATATTCAGGAGTTACAAATAAAATAGCGTCCATCTCTTGAATTTTATTAGCTCTAAAAACTTAAGCACTCTTTACCTTATCTAATTTTTTTAATAATCCAACGAAACCTCTTATCGTAAACAAAGTAAAATTTACACTGGTAAAGGTATGAAATATTGTCCACTTTTCCCATTTGAATAACTTGGAATTCTTTTCAAAGCACCATTGACCGATACTCATGGGAACACTAAAAAGTAAACTTTTCAAAAGTATTTTGCCTAAATGATCGTTATAAGTCAGTTTCACCCATATAACACTTAAAAGCGGGAAAAACAAGAGGTCATAAATGATGTTTGTCTTAAAAATTTTTGGAAAAGGACGAACTGGATATTCTAGTCTTTTGGTACCTACCACAAAAGCATCAATTAGAGTTGCAAGGACTCCTTTTGAGAAAAAAATAACAAGATTTTCTCGCATTTTAGATCCTTTAAATAAAAATGGCAAGGAAACCACACACAAAGCAGTAAGTAAATTCAACAGTTTCTTTTCCATAAAAACATCCTCCGATGTGAATCAAAATTTGATATGCTCCCGCCTTACAATGTTCTGTAAAACTCCATCAAACCAAGCAGAGTAAAAATAAATTCTTGAATATTATTTCTTTAGGTAGTATTTACTATTCCTTCGAGTATAAAAGTATTTTCTATGTAAATAAAAAACTAATCGAAAGGTTCCGATTAGCTTTCTTGTAAAATTATCATTCCATATTAAGCAGCTTTTTTTGACTCAATTGAATCCTTTTGAAAAATCAAGTAACTAACTGATAATAGCTTGCTTCCATTGATTGCAAGATAAACTGCCATTGCTAAAAATGCTAAATCCAACTCATATCCCGCCATTTGACCATTTTCTAATAAACCAACAGAAAGTTTTACTTTTAGTTTATACCTTTTTGATACCATTGAGCTGCGGCTTCAACTTCTTGAGAGGTTAATTGATGACCTCTATTCTCCCAATGAATTTCTACATTTGCATTTGCCTTTTCTAATAAAGATTGTAATTCAGCAGATTCTAATGGCGAGCAGATAGGATCATTGGTACCAGCTGAAATAAATACTGATTTCCCTGTTAAATCAGGTAGTTCAATTCCTTTTCGCGGCACCATGGGATGATGAAGAATCGCACCCTTTAAAGCATTTTGATGGTGAAATAATAAACTCGCAGCAATATTGGCTCCATTTGAGTAACCTATCGCAAGAATATTATCTCGATCAAAATCATACTTTTCGGAGGCCTCATCTAGAAACTCGTTTAACTCTTTTGTTCGATAAATAAGATCTTCCTCATCAAATACCCCTTCTGCTAATCTGCGAAAAAATCGAGGCATTCCATTTTCTAATACATTCCCACGAACGCTTAGTACATTTGCCTCATCATCAATCATTCCTGCAAGTGGCAGCAGGTCTAATTCATTGCCTCCTGTACCATGAAGCAATAACAACGTGGGTTTTGTTTGATTTTGCCCCTTATTGAATATATGTTTCATTATTTATCTCCCTCCAGAACTCGAACCTCTACAGGCGGTAAGGTTTCTTCTAATTCTTCTCTTTTTGACTCTAGCCAAGATGGCAACATAAGTTTTTCCCCAAGTTTAGCGACTGGTTCATCCACTGAAAAGCCTGGTGGGTAAGAAGTTATTTAGGCCTTTCTATTTCAAAAATCTCACCGATTTTGGCGTAATTATTCCCCGCTAATCGACTTACCGCAGCTAAACCTCTAGCATCAATTCTTCCATTTTCATAAATTTCATCCTCAATATGAAATTGAACCACTCTTCCTATAATAAAATCACATCCAGGACTATCCGAACTTCCCAATTCTAAGGAATGCTCTAATGAACATTCCATTCGAATTTTTGCTTCCTTCACACCTGGTACCGAAATTTTTACACTATCTACTGAAGTCAAGTTTGCTAACTTAACTTCACTTTGATCAGAAGGAAGACTTGCAGCCGTCTTATTTATTTTTTCAACATTTTGTTCGTCAACAATATGGACCACAAATTGCTTGGAGTCGATGATATTTCTCGCTGTATCCTTTTGACTCCCCGCTGAACGCTGAATAGATAATGAAATCATCGGCGGATTGGATGAGACGATATTAAAATAACTAAATGGTGCACCATTTAAAACGCCATCTTTTGAAATGGTTGTCACGAAAGCAATAGGTCTAGGTATGATGCTTCCTATTAGAAACTTATAATTTTCTCTTTCAGTCATTAAGGCTGGATCAATTGAAAGCAAAGAAATCATTCCTTTTCGTATAATCAGTCTAGTTCTCTTACTTCAAATGGCAGTAATCCGCGTTCAATTTGTTCTCTTTTTGGTTCATACTGTGCAGGCAACATCAATTTTTCTCCCATGGTTTCTTGTGACTCATCATGAGCGAAGCCTGGAGGATCTGTTGCAATTTCAAATAAGATTTCTCCGTGTTCTCTGAAATAAATGGCATTAAAATAGTTTCGATCTTGTACTGGGGTGACGCCATATCCATTTCCTGCAACATACTTTTGCCATTCCAATTGATCCTGGTCATCACTAGCTCGCCAAGCGATGTGATGTACGGTCCCCACACCCATTCTTCCGCGTCCAATCGGAGTTAATTTCAGGTCAATAACATTTCCGATCTCAGCTGAAGAACGATAACGGGCGAAATCTCCTTCTTTACCTACGAATTCAAGTCCCATAACATTTTCTAACAAATCAGCCGTTTTATTGGGCTGTGTTGATAATAGAGTAGCTCCGCCAAACCCTTTGATGGCACCCTCTGGAGGTACCCCGCTAAAGTTCCAATTATTAACTTCTCCTTCTTCTCTTTCAACAATTTCAAGGTGAAGGCCATGTGGATCATCAAATTCCAAATATTGCTCACCGAATCGATCCATTTTCGTAAATGAAACCTTTAACTTTTCTAGCCTGTTCTCCCAAAATTCCATAGAACCTTTTGGAACAACATAAGAGGTAACTCCTACTTGACCATCACCAATGGTTCCTTGACGAGCTCCTGCCCAAGGGAAGAACGTAATGATGGTTCCTGGTTTTCCTCCTTCATCACCGAAATAAAGGTGATACGTTCCAGGGTCATCAAAGTTTACTGTTTGTTTCACTAAGCGTAATCCTAAAACACCTGCATAAAAATCAACATTCTCCTGTGGATGTCCTACAATTGCAGTGATATGATGAATACCCATTGTTTTCTTACTCATTTTGAAACACTCCTTTTAAAATTATGATCTCTATTCAATAATTAAATTATTGATACTATTAAAAATCGGGATTCTCTAATTCGAGATATTTTAGAATAAAAAAGAATCCAATGCATATTTTCCAGGTCCAATTAATGCTATACCAATTACAACCGCTATCAACGTCAAATTATATTCGTATCCATTTTGTGTTGCCCAATAGCCATTAGAAGCATGAACCTTTACAATTGCCATTACCATTGTAGCTGCAATAATGATTCCTGAAAAGGGAGTAAGAAGTCCTAATGTAAACAATAATCCCCCAATTAATTCTGCTAATCCTGCCATGAGGGCCATCATCACACCTGGTTTCATACCGAGCGACTCCATCCAGCCTCCTGTTCCCTTTAAGCCGTAACCGCCAAACCAGCCAAATAATTTCTGTGCACCGTGAGCCATGAATGACACACCCACGACTACCCTTATAATTAATAATCCAATACTCATCATTTTATTACCTCCTATTTTTACTTATCTCGACTTCGAGATATTAATTTAAAAAATATATTATTCCACTCTGTTTCTAACTTTCTTTAAACAATGGACCATAAACTCGGACTCATCTTCTGTTAAATCTTCAAAAATAGAATTAACCATGTCTTGATACTTCGGCATGATGTTTTCCATCATTTCCATTCCTTCAGCTGTTAAGGTTACATGAATAACCCGCCGGTCTTCTCTACAGTCATTCCTTTTTATGATTCCTTTTTGTTCAAGTTTATCAATAACATACGTCATCGAGCCGCTAGAGATCAGGATTCTATTTCTAATCTGCTGAATGGTTTGTTTCCCTTTGTAGAAAAGTACCTCTAAAACAGAAAACTCGGTAATACTAAGATTATTTTTGGACATTTCGTCTCTTATTCGTTCCTGAATGCCTTTTGAGGTTTGCATTAGTAGCAAAAATGGATGGTTTTTACATTTCCTTTCCATATTCACACCTCCTAGTTAAATATCTTTAATTAATATATCTCGGATTCGAGATAATGTCAATACCTGTTTTATAATCTAATTAATAACTGTTTTTTTTCAAATACCCCCAGCCAAATCACGGACTTTTTTTTAATTTAACCATTGTTTCTTAATTTGCTCTTGTGCGAAATGCAAAATTTGTTCTTCAGGTGTGTCCTTTTTAACAATTACATTAATAAGGTTATGAGATTTTTTATAGCTTTCTCCAGTTACAAGATTTCAATGGTAAGAGATTGCCCACAAATTCTTAAGGGAAAAATTTATATTACCTCAGTTCATGTATGGCGTATTGGTTGCCGTTATTCGTTTTTTGGCATGAGTCTTAATTTTTCTCATAAAATGTACAAGAGTCTAATCGCTATCTCTATTGTTTCCGGAGTTTCATTAATCGTGTTGGGTATATATTTTGGATACCAAGGGATTTATGTCCTCTAGGGATAGGCCTCATCTTGTCTTTTTTGACGTCCCATGGATATGCATTTCGTTAAGTTCTTGTCCCTCCATTCATATAATAAACATATACGGATGAGTGATGAACAGTATTACATAGGAGGAGAATATGTTTATTTTTATTGAAATAGCCGTTTTGGGAATGGCCTTTTTAAGAGTACTTTCAGGAAGTATTGAAATACTTGCAGCTATACTCATGATTAAGTTTAATTCAGTTGAAAAGGCCCTTTTAGTTAATAGTTCTCTAGCACTCGTTGGCCCTATTATTCTCATCTTAACGACTACAATTGGTGTTCTGGGATTGACGGGGAATATTTCATTTGCCAAAATAGTCTGGATTTTCATCGGAGTTGGCTGTATTTTTATCGGTGTAAAATCATAATCTTCCGTTTAAGTTTTTTTATAGGTTGGAAAATAAAGGATTGTCACGAAAAAACAAAAAAATAATCCCCCATCATTCCTTGATTCGGAACAAACGGGGGATGATCACCTGTATTCTTTTTAGACATAAAATACTTTTCTTTCTTTTTCGTTTAAACTCTCTCTAATTGCTTAAAAAAATGGTAAGGGTTGAATAAAAGTGAGCTTATATGTGATTTTTTAATCTCTTTTCCATCAGTTCTGCCATTTGTTTCGAATTTGAATTTCCTTCATTTTGTAATTTATCAATGATGTTAATATAATCCGTTTCATTTCGGTTCTGACTTAATTTATATGCAGCCTGGATTTGTTCAACTTTAATCTTAAAACCAACAATACCTTGCAGTTGATTTTCTAATAGTTCAGGAGAAAGTTTATCCCATAAAACTGGATTTTCACGATTTTCTTCATATTTTTCCAGCATTATTGTTAATTCTTCTATTAATTCATCTTTCTCTAAAATGCTTGCTTTACCATATATGTGGACGGCTTGATAATTCCATGTTGGTACTTCTTCATGACCATACCAAGAAGAAGAAATGTAAGCGTTCGGTCCCTGAAACATAACAAGCCCATCTTCACAGGTTTCAAATGTTCTCCACTGAGGATTTCCATAAGCCAAATGCCCAGTAATATAGTAATCATCACCTTTTTTATTTAACCCCAAAGGCAAATGAGTGGCAATTGGTTTCCCTTGTTCTGTTGTGACAATCGTTCCAAAAGAGTGTTTTTGAACAAAATCCCAAATTTCATCAACATTTGTGACCTTAAAAAATTTTGGAATATACATAATAATCCACCTTTCAAAAAAAGTTATATGAGTGTTTTGGTCATTATAAAGTCCATTTGTTCTTCATCACCCATATAAAAAGAGTGGGCTCCAGTTTGAACAAACCCCATTTTCTTATAAAAAGTAATAGCATTTTCATTTTTTTCCCATACGCCTAGCCAAATTTTCTTTTTATTACGTTCCATCGCAATTTCCATAGCTTTATTTAGCAGATATTTACCAAGCCCATGTTTTTGAAATTTGTTCTTTATATAAATCCTCTCGATTTCAAGTGATTCATCACCCATTTCTTCAGACTGAGCATCATTGGTATTGACCTTTAAATATCCAGCGACTTCATTATTAAAATAAACAAAAAAGAATTGCGAAGAAATATTGGATAATTCTTTTTCTAATTGTTTTAAGTTAAATGCCCTTTCCAGATAGGCATTCATATTTTCGGGTGAATTCTGATGCTTAAATGTCTCATTAAATGTTTCATAACTAATTTCTTGAAGTTTGTGTGAATCTTCAACGGTACACTTTTTTATATTTATAGTCATTTAAATATGTCGCTCCTTCATATAATCAATAATTTCTCTTGTTTCCCTTTTTTACAAATTCCCAGTCTTTTTCTATATTTTTTCTTACTCTTTGAAGAAGGTTGAAAATGGTTTCTACTTCTTTTTCACAAAATCCCTCTAATGCAACGATATTGGAATAATCATTTTCTCTTTTTATAAAAGGAAAAACATTTTTCCCTTTCTCTGTTGGAAAGAGTTTTTTTATTTTTTTGTTATGTTGATCTTCTTTCTTTTCAATAAAGCCATTAATTTCAAGTTTTTTTATAGCACGAGCTGCTGTTGTTCGATCTACTTTTATCATCTCAGCTAACTTTTCTTGAATGATTCCTGGGTTTTCACATATTCGCACCAGGTACAAATACTGCCCTTTTGTAAGGTCATATTCTTTAAATTCTATATTACTTATAGAATCTAATGCCCTTGCTATCATTCCTATTTCACGAAGAATTTCCTTCATAATTAACTCCTTAACCCATACTTTTTGTTGCATTTACTATAAAAGTGATATAAATTAAATTTAACCTAATTTTATTGCATTTGCAACAAAATGATGATAGATAATTTAATTTAAAAGGACTGATAAAAATGAATGCAAAAAGAGCAACAATTGATGAAAATTTAAGGGTAGCATTTGCAATAAGGAAAGAAGTATTTGTGAAAGAACAAGGCGTACCACTAGAAGATGAATTTGATCAATTTGATACACTGAATGGACTTTGCGAACACATATTAGTCCATTACAATGAACATCCAGTCGGAACGGGAAGGATAAGGTTTATTGATGGAGTAGGTAAATTGGAAAGAATCTGCATCCTCGAACCTTATCGTAAATTTGGACTTGGAAAAATCATTATTAAAGCGTTAGAAGAAATCGCGGAAGAACGGGGAGCCTCGCAGGTTAAATTACATGGACAAACACAGGCGGAAGGTTTTTATAAAAAACTTGGTTATCGTACTTCATCTAATATCTTTATGGAAGATGGTATCCCACATATTCTAATGCTCAAAGAATTGTCTAGTAAATATTGATAAAGAGGTCGAGTAAAGTGAAATATGTTTTTTATGTATTAGGAATTTTAATATTAACCCTTGGTATTTCTTTCACTATTCAATCAGACCTTGGAACTTCACCTTTTGATGCACTTTTGGTAGGACTGTCCATAAATGTGGGGCTTACTGTGGGAAGTTGGGAAATAATATTAGCTTTACTATTGATAGGTTGTAATTCATTTTTAAAAAGACAAAGACCAGAAGTTTTGGGGTTGTTAACAGCATTTATAACGGGTATTGGTATTGATATGTGGCTTTTTTTATTGCACAATTTGATAACACCTGAACTATGGTACAGCAAAGTTGTTTGTTTTGGAATCGGCTTAGTTGTTATAGGATTAGGAACCGCAACATATTTACACACAAATATTGCACCGATTCCAGTTGACCGATTAACCTTAATCATACAAGAATTAACTAGAACAAATATATTTTTTTCGAAAACGTTCATTTACCTCGTATTCTTAATAATGGCAATGTTTTTAAATGGACCAATTGGCGTTGGGACTATATTAACCGTTTGTTTAGGGGGGCTAATACTTAATTACTTTATGCCATTTACTGAAAAAGTATTAGACCGCATATTAACACACTCAAGTACATCATCAAATTATGATAAAGATAAAAACCATTCAATATAGGATGGTTTTTGTTGTATTCCTTCATCACCTGATATCTCTGTAAATAATTCAACATCCCTTACTGTAAAAGTCCGTTCAAACGTAATAATATCTCCAAACAGGCCCAACCCTTTGTGTTCAAAGGAATGAGCCTATTTTTTTACTCTAATTAGATTTTTTTATATTATTCATTTCTGTTATTTACCTTTGCTACTTCTTCCTTTACGTAAAGTCCCGGGCATTGTTACTTTGAAAAGCCTAATAGTTGAGCTTTCTTCAACCTAAGGTCGAAACGATCAGCATTCATAACCTTGACCCAGGCGGCTATAAAATCACGCACAAACTTCTCATTGTTATCATCTTGAGCATAAACTTCTGCTATGGCACGTAGAACGGAGTTTGAACCAAACACTAGGTCAACACTAGTTGCTGTACGTACTACTACTCCTGTCTTGCGATCACGTCCTTCAAATACGTCACCGCCAACAGGCGTCCACGCTACCCCCATGTCAAGTAAGTTAACAAAAAAGTCGTTAGTAAGTGTCCCTACACGATCAGTGAAAACCCCATGATTGGTGCCACCGTAGTTAGTACCCAAAACACGCATACCGCCAATAAGAGCAGTCATTTCTGGTGCAGTAAGGCCTAGAAGTTGTGCCTTGTCAACTAGCAGCTCTGCCGAACTTACACGATACTGGTCCTTCTGATAGTTGCGGAAACCATCTGCGATAGGTTCTAGCACTGCAAAACTTTCTAATTCAGTTTGCTCTTGGGTTGCATCGCCACGTCCTGGAGCGAAAGGAACAGATACATCAAAGCCTGCATCTTTTGCAGCTTTTTCTATTGCAGCACTACCTCCAAGTACAATCAAGTCAGCCATGCTTACTTTCTTTCCTAGATGACTTTGAATGCTTTCTAGTACAGTAAGTACTTTTGTAAGTTGTTCAGGCTGATTTACTTCCCAATCCTTCTGTGGAGCAAGACGGATACGAGCACCATTAGCACCGCCACGCATATCTGAGCCGCGGTAGGTACTTGCTGAGGCCCATGCAGTTGTGACTAGTTCGTTGATAGTAAGTCCTGAGTCCAGGATCATAAATTTGATCTTTTCAACTTCTGTATCTGTTAACTCATACTCAACAGCCGGTATAGGATCTTGCCAGATAAGTAATTCTTTTGGAACTTCTGGGCCTAGATATCTTGAACGAGGCCCCATGTCACGGTGTGTTAGTTTAAACCATGCACGAGCAAATGCATCAGCAAACTCTTCTGGATTCTTATGGAAACGACGAGATATCTTTTCGTATTCTGGATCATATCGCAATGCCATATCAGCGGTAGTCATCATAGTCGGAACACGAACGGATGGATCTTCTGCATCCGGTGCAAGATCCTTCTCATCAGGATTTACAGCAAGCCACTGATATGCACCAGCAGGACTCTTTGTAAGCCACCATTGATATCCAAATAATAAATCAAAGTAACCATTATCCCACTGTGTTGGATTAGTAGTCCAAGCACCTTCAATACCGCTCGTGATGGTGTCACGCCCTTTACCGCTGCCGTGTGTGCTTAACCAACCTAAGCCCTGTGCTTCAGTTGGAGCAGCTTCCGGTTCTGGACCAACATGAGCAGCATCTCCTGCACCATGTGCCTTACCAAAAGTATGGCCGCCGGCTATTAATGCTACTGTTTCTTCATCGTTCATTCCCATACGTGCAAAGGTTTCGCGTATGTCACGACCACTTGCAATCGGATCTGGATTACCATTTGGACCTTCTGGGTTAACATAGATAAGGCCCATCTGAACGGCTGCAAGTGGGTTCTCAAGCTCACGATCACCTGTGTAACGCTTATCACCTAACCATTCTGATTCAGTACCCCAGTAAATGTCTTCTTCTGGATGCCAAACATCTGCGCGTCCTCCACCAAAACCAAATGTCTTTCCACCCATTGATTCAATAGCGACATTACCTGTAAGAATAAATAAGTCAGCCCAAGAAATCTTGTTGCCATACTTTTGCTTAATCGGCCAAAGTAGTCGACGAGCTTTATCGAGGTTACCGTTGTCAGGCCAACTGTTAAGTGGAGCAAAACGCTGTGTGCCAGTACCACCACCACCACGGCCGTCTCCAGTACGATATGTACCTGCGGAGTGCCAAGCCATACGGATAAAGAATGGACCATAATGTCCATAATCAGCTGGCCACCAATCTTGACTGTTTGTCATTAAATCGCGAAGATCCTGTTTAAGGGCATAGTAGTCTAACTTTTTAAATTCTTCTGCATAATCAAAGTCTTCTCCCATAGGGTTAGATTTTCTGTCATGCTGATGGAGAATGTTCAAGTTCAACTGGTTTGGCCACCAGTCTCGATTAGACGTACCCCTAGAATTGTTACTAGCAGCGCCGCCGTGAAACGGGCACTTTCCAATATTAGCATCCATACGTTTTTCTCCTCCCGGTTCTTGTGAATTAAGCAGCAAATAATTATGTCTCTTGTAGTCAGAAGCTTACAAACTGGTAGTATTAATTATTATGTTTCAATTCTACTAAACTATTACTTAAAATTGAAAAAAAAACCAATGTTGTCACAAATTTGTAATATTTTCCGGAAATGCTGTTATATCAAGTTTTTACCGCCTTGTATTTTCTAGTGTTCAGTAATCTCAAAATGGTACAGCATTGACTATGAAAAAGTGAAAGAGCTAGAGGATAGCATTTTGGAACGTCCAGCTAAGCCTATTGAGGAGAATACACCGGAGGAAGAGGCTAATAATACGAAGGTAACAACTGTCAGTTCTTCCGTAAAAAAGGAGATACCATATGCTGAAATTATCAACTATTTGAATGAGATAACAGGAAAGAACTTTAAACCAGGTTCTATTAAAACGAGGGAAATGATTCATGCGAGAAATAGAGAAGGTTTTACCTTTGAGGAATTTAAAAAAGTCATTGATTTAAAGACAGCTGAATGGAAGTTTGCTTGGAATAAGTTTCTAAGGCTGGAGACGTTGTTTGGAACAAAATTTGAATCTTATCTCAATCAACAGGAAAGAAAGAAGAGAATGTCTGAGGAGGATTTTAACTTTGATGAATCAAAAAGAGATTTATAATTTAATGGAACTAATTGAAGTCTATTATGAAAAGTTTCATTTCGATCAAAAGAAGCTGGATGGCTGGCATATGGTCTTGCAAAAAATATTCGTATGAAAAAGTGCACAAGAATCTATTGGAATTTGTGGCTCAATCGCCGCATCCACCAAAGATTTGTGATTTGCTTCAGAGTTCATCTGGGAGGTCACGCTGCATCCCTAATGAATTCGTTTTGGATTTGACTGCCGGGGAAGCACCTTAAGAAGACTAGGCTACGGAAAAACCAAAACCAAGGGAAGAACAACGAGCATAGATACGGTTTTGAAGGCTTTCCAAATAACTGTGCCTATTACTTTCTTACTCACGTTTTTGTATCACAGGAGTAAAGATACAAATATATTAAAGGTTTGGGCTTTTCGCACATGCGATGCAAGAAGCCCAAACCTCTTATGAACTTTAAAAATCTGGCAGTCTTCGAATGTTTGACTTGTTTTTTCCGAAATAATGTTACAGTAAGAAAAATGTGCAGCATTTTATACTACAAGGAAATACTACATAGACACACACTATTGAAGCTAACGATATCATATCTCTAAGTAACTCGAATTCTGCCAACTCTTCTATTTCGATTAGGATGTTTATTATTCATTGCACTTTGGGATTTAGGAATACCTGGAAATGATATGAGGCCAGCCTTAAACAGGGTAAATCCGATAAATGTAGCAAAAATCGTACTTCCGATTAAAAACCAGATGAGTCTTCTGCCAACATTGCGTAACATGTATTCACCTCTTTAACCTCTCATTAATGATAAATATGATGAAATCATCTTTTTTATGTCGTCTTATTCAACTCTGCTATCCTTCATCAGGTCCGAGAATTCCAGGGAATCACTTAAAACATAATAGTTAGGATGTGGGAAGAGACTCTTACTCTTCCCCACCAAATCGATTTAGATACGTTACGGTGAACCGTATCGGGTATTTTGCAAGCCAATATAAAAGGAGCATATTCAATCTCAATCTGTAATTTATTATATAATGGTTTTAATATATTACTGGAACCTCCAATAACCATCCAACATTTCAAAAAAGTGACTTTGATTTGTGTCAGTAAGGTTCACTAAAAAAGGAGTCTCCCCTTTTTCTTTTAATACCTTAGCAGCCGGACCATCTCCAATTGGTGTAAAAAATAATAAATTAGTTCTGTTCAATTTTAAAATTCTACAACGTGCATTGATTTCCGTATCGATATACTCCTCGCCTTGTTTAAGGCAAAACAATTTCCTCCAAATTTCTAATGTTTTATCCAAATTATTTACGACGAAACCAACACTTTCCAATTTTGGCTGACCTAATATGTGTGACCCTATGAGTCTTTGTTCCTCTAATTCCGAGTACCTTTCTTCATCTGATTTTTCCCATTCAATAAAAAATGGTAAAGGAACCTTGTTTTCCGCGTATTCAGGGAATAACAATGACCACCTGATTACCTGACCATCTGCACGAACTCTCTCCCCAGTAAGCGGCCCATATACTGTAAGTCCTTCTGCTTTAAGTTTTATTGCTAGTTCTTCAATTTGATTTGTTTGGATCGCTACTTTCGCAGGGCCTTCCCGACTTTCTTTTGCTAGCTGTTCAACGATTTGCATAATCAATCGATTTTCACCATGTTTTTCAGCTATTGATAAATTTTCAATTCCTAAAAATTCAATATAACTTAAGCCAAAATAGGTTAGGGTATTATATGTTCCCCAAGATTCATGACGTCCCCCCTTCACCGCATGAAGTCCTCCTTGTTTTAACGGTGAAATTGCTTTCTCTGGTTTCTTAAAGAACCAAACAAGGTGATCAAAGAAAAATTGCATTATAGTACTCCTTACTAAGGATAAAATAAACATTACAATTTATCCTTGGAACGGGATAAATTTCTTCTATTATATTATTTAACTCCTTTAAAGATTTCCTCCAGAAATATTCAAAACTATAGTTCAGATACGATACTCATCAAAAATCGAGTCATAAAGGCTTGTTATTTAAATGAATGATTTCAAAAACTGCCTGTTCAGCGGACTGAAGGGCACCTTCAAGATGTCCACTATATTCTGAATTCGTTTCTGTACCAGCAAAAATAATTTTCTTTTCCCATACACCTTCTACTGGTTGTGGACCATAGCTCTGGTAATTTTTAAGAGGACTTAAGTATTCCTCAACAGTGGTTTCAGAATCGCTGGACCAATCTTTATAAAGAAGAGCCTTTAAATTTTTAGCTTCACTTCCAAAGAGCTTAACTAACTGGTCAACAACCAATTTTAAAATTTTATCTTGACCCATTTTTTAGCACTTCTCCCATACGCTTCATACCTTCCCTAATTTTCTCTTTAGGCATATTCGAGTAATTTAAACGTAAAGCATTATTCTTTGTTCCATTCGAAAAGAATGGGGTACCAGGAACAAACGCAACATTATTTGCCAAACATTCAGTGAATAATTCCCTAGAATCAACAGACTCAGGAAACTCAACCCAAATAAATAATCCACCTTCTGGTTTACTGTAAGACAAATTCTTTGGGAAAAATTCTTCAATGCAAGATAACATGACTGTGCATCTTTCTTTATAAACAGCTTTGATTTTATTAATGTGCTCATCGATATCGTAAAGTTCCAAATACTTAGCTGTAATTCTTTGAGCAAAACTGTCAGTATGTAAGTCAGCTGTTTGCTTAAAAGCAACGTACTTTTCAATGAAAGATTCGTCTGCACAAATCCACCCAAGTCGAAGACCAGGAGTAAAAATCTTAGAAAAGGTACTGATATAAATTACTCTACCCGCAGTGTCAAAATATTTCACAGGCGGGAGTGCCTCTCCAGCAGATTTAAAACATTTTAACACGCATCAAAAAACCGTACAATATTATAATTGCATGGCAAACAATTTCCTTCACATAATCTATGCTAAAATAACCATTATTATAGACTTCCAATAACAAGTAAATATGTCAGCAGAACTGCCGGTCCCCCTCTGCTAATGGCCCAGGAAGAACCATAGAAGAGACCAGTTCCAATTGAGCCCCCTATGGCAATCATCTGGATATGACGACTTGACAGACCTCTCTTCAAGTCTTCTTTCTCGTAAGACTGTACGTGTATTTTTTTACTCATTTCATTTTCCTCCTCATTACTTTGTGCATTTCACTTTATTTTTTATATGGTAAACAGATAATGTTAACACCTCGACGAACCTTGCCAGGAAAAAACACTCTGTCCCCCTTCACAAGTTTAGCTTCTTGATAAAAAGCGGAGATGAAGGGAGAATCCCTCCTTCTGTTGGCGTTTACAATATTTTTATAAAATTTGTCCTTCCTTGGAGGTGTGGTAGGATTAGGCGCAGATACAACCAGAAAAGTAATCAAGGGTCGAATTGTCTTTGTTCGTTTTATCACGCTTGCAATCAGTTCACGAGAAGAGGAAGACCCAAAAAACACAAAAAAGCCATACAATATTAATTGTATGGCAAATAATATTATGTAAGTTCTTTTAGTAAACGTTTAAGGATTATCAATCCTTGCTCAAGCTCTTCGAGTGATTGTGGAGCACAGATCGAAACTCTTACAGCCCGCTCTGGACAACTATTTCCAACCACAAATCGTTCCGCCGCATACACTTGTACCCATTTTGTGCAGCTACCCTTTCAAATTCCGTACCTGTGATTTTGCCCGGTAATAGTAACCAACGAAAGATACCTGTTTCAGTACCTAAACAGGTATAGTCTGACAAATATTGATTTACGACTTGGTTTCTACGAATCGTTTGTTCCCGATGAACCTTAATGATGTTTTCAAATTGATTCGATACAATTGTACGTGCCGCCAATTCTGCTAATAATGGGGAAACCGATATATTTAGATTATAAAGTGCCTTTGAAATTGGCTCCTTGAATCGACTCGGCACTGCTACATAGGCTAGGCGTAACCCCGGTGCTATTGATTTCGATAAACTCGCAATATATATGCCCTTTAGTGAATATACGTGTAGCGATTCTTTTTACTTTAAAACTAAACCTCTCTCATTCTCAAATGTAATCATTTTACCAACTCCTAAGCTATGAAATTTGTGCTTTACAAAATACTTTACACTAAACATGTCTTAATTAGGAAAGTCCATACGATACCCCCTCGAGTTCGAGACGGTCATCCACGCCAGTCGCCTCGTTCTAGTGAATCGGAACCCTATCGCTACACCTCGAATCCCAACCATCCTCATATACCCCGGTAGGTATATTCGTAATGTCCTCTATAATTCCGTCAAATAAATAATATCAAGAAGGAAAACGCTTACAATTTGGCGAATATATACTTTGAGTTACTAATAAAAGTACACGGAGGGATGTCTTTTGTTGAACTGCAAAAAATGTGAAAAAGAGTTTTATTTCCAAGTTACGGAAATGAATGTCCCTGGAGGTAAAGAGCGTGAGTATATAAATTGCCCCCATTGCGGTGAAACAAATGGTTCAGTTGTAACGAGCGGTGTCGTGTATATTCATAAAATTGAGGAAAACTCTAAGAATTAATTATCGATACTTTATACGGCAATTGGGCCCTTGAACATAGGGCTTTCTTTAATTTTAGTACAAATAAAAACGCCACCCGTGAAGGTGACGTAATTGGTAAATAACTCCGCTGCCTGTGAAGAAATCGTTGCCTTTGTTAGTTTTGTGATATTTGCTAATTCTGCCCTAGAGATCAACTCATGCTTAATAATTTTACTTAAGACCAAACTTTTATTTATCTTCTTAAGATAAGCAGCAACACAAATTCCATAAAGCTAACCACTATTCAAACAAAATATTTATATTAAACAACTATTTATGAGCATATGATAGGCTTGGTTTTATCCCTTATAGTTAAAATCAGGTATTTCTGTCCAACGTTTTCTCAGCTCATGTGCAGCATATTTTGGTTTCCGGTCGCGAGTAAAAATGCCTTTTTTGTTTCCTTGAACCCGAACAATTCCTTGGCCCGTTGCAAAATCAGCAAAGTTCCATACCTGTTCACCAACGAAATGATCAAATTCATCAAACACTTCATGGTTTGCTCTATAAAACGCTGCTTGATATTCTTCCGTAAACATGACAGGTTCTACATCGTGTAATCCTGCTACCGTATCTGCACCATACTCAGTCATCATAAATGGTTTGTTCGGGCACCTTTTAAGCCAGCTATTAAACTCAGCACGAAGCCTTTCTTTAGCTGACACTAAATCACCGCCATCCACATACCAGCCGTAGTATCGGTTAAAGGCAAGGATATCCAGTAATTCCGCTATTTGATCGTTTTCAGGTGAAGATTGAATTTCAGTAACAATAGTAACAGGACGTTTTTGCGGGTCAAGTTCTTTTGCCAGCTCGACTAGCGGCTTAAAGTATTCATATGCTCCCTCTTCTTCAGTTGCAGCTTCATTGGCTATATTCCACAATACGACAGAAGGATGGTTTTTATCACGATTGATTAGTTCCTTGATCACCTGCTGATGATGTTCGAAGGTTTTAAGCTCCTTCCAGGTATCCCGTTTGGGTCCACCCAAAAAGACCACCAACATGTTCAAGTGCAAACCAACGGCAGGCACTTCATCAATGATGACAAAACCTTCGCGGTCAGCAAGGCGCATAATTTCTTCTGAATATGGGTAATGGGCTGTACGGAATGAATTTGCTCCCATCCATTTCATCAGATTGAAATCCATTACGTTAGCGGCTTCATCAAAGCCTCTACCATGAATCGGTGTATCTTCGTGCTTGCCAAAGCCTTTGAAATAAAATGGCTTATTATTAATAAGGAACTTTCCATCATCGACAGCAACTGTTCTAACACCAAATGGCTGTTCATAAATATCAACGGATTCCCCATCTTTTTCTAGCTCTACCTGGAGTGTGTACAAATAGGCATTTAATGGCTCCCACAGCCTTACATTTGGAATGTTGATGGTGCCAGTAACTCCTTCTGCCTCACCTACTACGATTCCATATTCGTCAATGGCCTTTACTTTTACTTGTACTGTGCCTGCTCCTTCAATTGAATAGTGAACTTGTCCATCTATATCCGTTACAATCGTTACATCCTTAACATAAATAGTCGGTGTAGTATAAATTTTCACTGGACGGTGCAAACCGGCGTAGTTGAAAAAGTCAAAATTTGGCTGGTTACGTTTTACTTTGCCAACACCAGGAATATCCTTCTCAATTACTGTGCCAACCGGTAAAGTTGAGTAATCAACAATATTGTTGACTGCAACAGTTAATCGATTTTTCCCTTTTTGTAAAAAATTATTTAATTCTGCCTCAAACGGTAAGAAGCCACCTTTATGCTCGACAACAAGCTCTCCATTGACATACACCTTAGCTTGATGAGTGGCCGAACCGAACCGCAAAACCACACGCTCAGATTGCAGTTTGGACGGAACAGAAAACTCCCGTTCATACCAAACCCAGCCAACATGATCACGTATACTTGCATTTACACCAATATCATTAAAAGAGGATGGAACAGCCATGCTGAATGCATCGGTCAATTTGGAATTTTGCCAGTTTTCCTGAAAACCATTTCCCGAATCAAGCTTAAAATTCCATATCCCGTTTAAATCAATGATACTGCGTGTTTCAGTTACGATAGGATATAACATCTTCATTCTCCTTTTTTATAATCATAGATCTGTTTAGTAAATTTGATAGTAAATTAATAGTTTCGTAAGATTAAATCTTCTTAAACATTATCTAATACATCATTTAGTTTATTATTTAAACCTGAGCAAAGACTCGCCTTTTCTTCAAGTGTCATTTTTTCAATTAATTGTCTGATATTTCTTTTCATAGTATCCTCCCTAGTAAATGTTTAACGCTTTCATAATTTGATATGACGGATAATATTACTTTTGTTCTAAGTTAACTGCCTTTTAATTTCATTTTAAAACACTCGCATTGTTTCCACTATTCGAATTACGACTACCTATTTTCATTAATCCGACTTTTGATGATATTTTTTGAATGTATAATTGCATAAAGACATAAGTAAAAATGCAGGGACACTTCCACTAAAAAAAGGAATTAATCCAGGAAACTTAAATGTTATAAAAAAGAAAATCCCTGTAAACACAGCCATTATAAAGGTTGCCATTGGGTTGGTCGTCATTAGAATAACCGCATTTTTAATGACTCCTTTTACCCCCACATGAAAATGTACAAGGACGGGAAAAATATAAAATAAGGTAAAGAAGAAAATAAAAATCAAAATAACATTGGGAATATAAAGTAATTTGAATATTGGTAACGATATGACTTCTATTATCTTTATATTAGAGTATAGGAAACTTCCTAACGCTATCAGAATTAAACCGACACCATTACTTTTTAGAAATTCACTTTTATAAACCGTCCAAAACGTTCTAAATACATGAATATCCTGCTTCATTACCCACTTTCGGACAACGGCGAACATCGCTGCTGTTGCAGGAAAAAAACCTAGAACAATTAGACCAAGAAACGTGAAGACAATCCAAAGCACGTTTGCATACATTAATCTCATACCCCACTCGGAAACACGATGAATGCCCTTCATAAAACCTTCCATTAAGGATAACTCCTTCCTTTATCGCTGCAATGACTCAATCATATTAAGGAAAATAGCCCTAAGATAGGGCTACTCTTAGACAAAAATATCATCCTTTTACAGAGCCTAATGCAATTCCTTTTACAAGGTATTTTTGGAAAAATGGATACGCAATTAAAATCGGTAATACCCCTACAACAGCAATCGCCATCCGTACACCTGTTGAAGGAATTTCCGAAGCTGCCTGACTGGCGTTTGAACCCAAATCACTGGTCGCTAAAAACTGAATATCCGCAAGCATCCTGTTTAAAATGTTTTGGATACTGAATAGTTGTGGGTCGGTAATATAAATGAGACCGTTAAACCAGTCATTCCAATAATGAATGGTTTGAAGTAATCCAATCGTTGCCAAAATAGGCAGTGATAAAGGCAGGACTATGGAGAAAAAGGTCCTGAATTCACCTGCACCATCCATCCGTGCTGATTCAATCACAGGCTCTGGAATGGAAGTTATAAAAAATGTTCTCATTAATAATACGTTAAAACCATTCATAAGCAGACCAGGTACAATTAATGCCCAAATCGTATTTTTCAAATCAAAGATTTGTGTATAAACCAGATAGGTTGGTACAAGTCCACCGTTGAATAATAAGGTAAAGAATACAAAGAAAGCAAAAACATTTCTGTAAGGTAAATCTCGACGTGAAAGTGCATATGCCAAAAACGCAGTTAAAGCCAAACTAACAACCGTTCCAAATACAGTTACGAAAATTGTAATACCGTAGGCCCTTAAAATACTTGAAGAATTATTTAACAAATACTCATAAGCTGCAAAGCTAAATTCCCTAGGGAAAAAGGAATAACCATCCTTCAAAATGACCTTTTCACCTGTTAGAGAAGAAGATAAAAGAATGATAAAGGGAATAATGCTGCCTGCTGCAAGTACGATTAAAAAGATATGGGAAACCCATTGTGTTATTCGATCAGATTTATACATTCTTCCTTACCTCCTGCTTAAAATAATGCATTGTCTTTACTTTTTCTGCGGACGAGATAATTGGATATCAGGACCAGTACAAATCCAACGATGGATTGATATAGGCCGGCTGCAGCGGACATCCCGATATCCCCAAGCTGCATTAAACCTCGGTAAACATAAGTGTCAATAACATTCGTGGTATCGTAGATTGCCCCTGAGTTCATTGGTACTTGATAAAACAAACCAAAATCAGAGTAGAAAATTCGTCCTATTGACAGTAATGTCATCATGATAATGACTGGCATAATCGATGGAATTGTAATATGAATAATTTGATGCCATTTATTCGCCCCATCTAAAGTGGCTGCTTCATAGTACTCCTGGTCGATCCCGATAATAGCCGCCAAATAAATGACACATAGGAATCCGACACCCTTCCATAAATTGATGAAGGTTAATATATAGGGCCAATATTTTGCTTCGTTATACCATGAAACACCATCCAGCCCAAGTAAAGGCAGAATCGTTTTATTCAGATAACCCACATCTTCACTTAAAAAGGCAAATCCCAGATAACTGACAATAACCATCGAGATCAAGAATGGCAATAGAATAACACTTTGATAAAAGCTTTTCGCGAGCTTATTTTTAATTTCATTGAGCATTATGGCTATTCCAATCGCCAGTATCGTATTTAAGATAATAAATCCTCCATTATAGAGAATGGTATTTCGGGTAATAACAAAGGCATCTCTTGAACTAAATAGGTACTCAAAGTTTTTAAAGCCTATCCAATCACTTGCGAAGATTCCTTTCGCATAGTTAACATCCTTAAAAGCAATGACCAATCCGAACATCGGTAAATAATTGTTTATCAGCAAATAAATTAACCCAGGTACCATCATGATAAAAAGAGGTAAAAATCTTTTAAACTTGATCATCCTGTTATTTACCTTTTTAGCTGGTATCGCCTGGATGCTTGCTTTCATTTTTTTTACTGTCACTTCTGACATCCTTTTTCCCCCTTGCTGATTAAAATGTTTCCGCTTACAAACAACTTTCATTTATTGCTATAATTTTATTTTATTAAACTAGTTCTATTGAAACTACCCATAATACGACTTCTTATTTTCGTTTATCCGACTATTGGGAACATGAAATCCATCTCAAGACAAGCCAGTGAAAAAAAGAGAGCTAGCACTACTAGCTCTCTTTTCTCACCTTACTTCTCTTTCCACTTGTCAAATTGTTTTTGTTTTTCCACAATAATTTTCCCCAGACCTGATGCTTTAAGCTTACTATTAAATTCCGGCAAACTTTTCTCCGGATTTAGAGTACCTGATTCAAGTCCTAGCTTGTACTGATTTAATACGTTTGTCGATGCAGCAATTTCAGTTTTTACTGGATCTGGATTGAACGTAAAGCCAAATGCTGGAGAAAAAATAGCTGAATCGTTATGTTCTTTCATTATATCCCAGTAATTTGCAGGGTTTCCTTCCCAAGGAAAAGTCAAGAAGTTATTTCCAATTTCCCACTGGTTAAATGCATATTTTGATTCCTTAACGCCGTCAGGCAATTTAATGGTTCCATCCGAATTTTTCACATAATGTTTACCTTCCACGCCAAGATCTAGTAAATTCATAATGTCTTTATCAGTATATAGTAAATTGATAAATTCCATCGCTTTTTCAGGATTTTGACTGTTTCTCGCAATAGACATGTTGAAGCCCGTGGCTGCATCTGTGTACGAATAAACATCCGTTAATTTTACTGAAACCATTTCATAGCCAGTTATTCCCTTCTCCTGGACATCAAAACCTGGCTTCATTTTAGCGAAATAGCCAAATCCTTTATTTGCTTTTACAAGATTGGCGGCAGATTCTTTTGATGTGGCTGAATCCTTAATGATGTAACCCTCTTGGAACCACTTTCGTGCTAATTTAACAGCTTCTACATATTGCGGGTCTTTAAACATATTTACAATTTTCTTATCTTTAAATGACACCACTCCAAGGTTGTCCCCTAGCACATCAAATTTTCCAGCAGTAATTGCGGTGGCAACCGATGTTCCCATTGATGTGTTGACTACTGGTGTTAATGTTGGTTCTTTTTCTTTGACCATTTTAAAGACATCTTCCAAGTCCGTAAATGTTTTGATTTGAGAAAGATCAATCTTATATTTGTCGACTAAATCCTTTCTCATAGCAAAGCCATAATAAGAACCCCAGTCTCTTATACTTGGAATACCGTATATTTTCCCATTAACTTTATTACCTTCTATAAGACGTTTAGGAACCACTTTAAAAATTCCTTGACCATGTGATTGGAGCAAATCATCTAATGGAAGGTATTGACCTTTTGCTGCTTGTGTATTGTAGCCATAGAATGATGAAGACATGATTAAATCCAGCTTTTCGTTACTTGTTAACATTAAATTTTGTTGCTGTTGCCATGCAGCGCCACTTATTGGGACTAATTTAACCGTAGCATTAATCTTCTTTTTAGTAATTTTATTAATTTCTTCTTGAACCAATGGAAGTTCATCTATTTTGGTATTTAATGTTAAATAAGCCATTGTAATTTCATATGGCTTATTATTGGAGCTAGTTCCGTCCTTTTTACTTGTACTGCTTTCCTTAGAACTGCACCCAGCCATAACCAAAAGCACAGACATAATAATCATTAAAAACTTTGTAAATGACTTAATACTCTTCAACTTTCTTTCCCCCTTATTCTTTTTGATCTGTTGAAAACTCTTGTTGAAAGCGTTGTCAACTATCTAGTTTTAGTATAGAGGATGGGTAGAAATACACTTACTAAAAAAACGACATTTTATTTTTGTTATTACGACTTATCTAAGGAGAGTGCCATTTTTCGATATTCCATTGGATTTAATTCAGTTGCCTTTTTGAAAATAGTAGAGAAATAGGAAAAATTCGAATATCCAGCAGATAAAGCCACTTCACTTACAGGTAAATTTGTTCCAGCCAATAGTTTTTTTGCATATTCAATACGCTGCTGTTGCAAGTATTCGGATATAGATACTCCTGTTTGTTTTTTAAAAAGTCTTGTTAAGTAGTCAGGATTGAGATAAACATAATTTGCAATTTCTTCTCGTGTTAACCTCTGTTCACCAAGATGGTTTTGAATATATTGTTTAACAATGTTAACTACAGAACCTTTTTCTTGAGGAACATGAAGCTGATGCATGGCTACATCCGCAATATAAATAACCCAATCTTGTAGAAAATCTAATGATTTCAACACTTTAACAGGCTTTTCAGTCAGCAAGTTTTGTGAAAAAACCTGATTTGCCTGAATCCCTTTTACTTGGAGTACATAAAAAACCAATTGCAAAAAATCCTGATAAAATAAATGAAGTGATTGTGCGGTTATATCATCATTTGATTTTTTCCAATCCTTAAAATATTGATTAATTGCATCCAACAATTTTTCCTTTGGACCACTTTTCATTAAACTCGACCAATAAACAGGTAGCAACGGAATCGAGCATGAATCCTTTTTTTTATTATTATACACAATGGTCTGGTTACTCTTGGTTACATTGTTACGATCAAGATCCTGCAACAAATGAACCATGCTTACTACTTCCTCAATAGGAACCTGATTGCCAATATAACAGCAAAGTTCGCATGAGAAATATAGAGCAAATCGAGAAATAAAATCATTAAAATTACATGTTTGCTCCTCGATGTTTGTTGCTTTTACTAGGGGCAAAATGACCAAAATATAACCAGTTCCCAAATTTACCACATGGGCATCCATATTGGATTTGGCAATTTCTTCATTTACTGCATTCTGAAGGCCATTCTCCCTTAATTTTTCTTCATGGACCGACAGTTCCTTTTTCCAACGTTGAACATGAAATAAAATGGGCAAAAAAGTTGTGTACTCTGAATACGATAAATGATGGTACTTCTTATGCTCATTAATCTTGTCAATGGTAGAAGGGACAACTTGGTGAATGAGATCTAACCAGAATCGATCCTTCATGACAGATTGGTGCGATTTCTTCAATTGATGGTAAGACACCTCCACCAGTTTTGCATCCTGATCCTTTTTAATTTTTTCCAAGGCATTGTGAATAACACCTTCCAGCTCTTGATAATCGACTGGTTTGAGTAAATAGTTGAGACTTTTCAACTGCAATGCTTGCTTTGCATATCCGAAATCTGAATGACACGTTAAAAAAATCGCTTCCGTACTTGGGTAATGTTTCCTGACCCATTTTAAAAGGTCAATTCCCGATCCTTTAGGCATTTCAATATCACAAAGCAAAAGATCCACCCTATTATTTAAAAACACCTCTTGTGCCTGCCTCATGTTATTGGCTGTATAAACAGTAGAGATATGGTGCTTTTTCCAATCAACACCCGCCTGAACGCCTCTAATTGAATGAATTTCATCATCAACGATAAGTACATGAAATTGATTCATCATCATACCCCTTTCCTTTATTGGAATTTTTATATCGGTACCTTCATGCGGACTGTTGCACCTTTTCCTTGTTCGTTTGAAAAGTGTATATGAGCATACCCTTCATATAACAAATTCAACCGTCGCTTAACATTCCAAAGTCCAATTCGTTCCCCATTCTGGTTTGTAAGTGATTCGTTATTTTCTAAACTCCATAAAACCTCTTCAGGGAATCCTTCACCAGTATCCTGGATTTTAATTTCCATCAAACCGGGGTCTTCATTGTCTTTTTTAACAGTTATTTTAATTTCAATCGGTTCATCCATATTAAAAGCATGTTTAATAGAATTTTCAACAATCGTTTGAATGACCAAAGGCGGTATATTGCATTTCATCAATTCTGAAGATGCTTCCACATCATAATAGATAGCTTCTGGAAATCTAAGTTGTTGAATCTTTATATAATTCTCCGTATGATTTAATTCTTCTTCTAAGCTAACGAAATACGAATTACTACGAAACATAAACCGAAAGTAATTGGCTAGGCATTTGGACATTTCTTGAATGATGGCAAAATCTTTAACTGTTGCAAGATTATAAATAATGTTTAATGAGTTAAGAAAAAAGTGCGGGTTAATTTGTAATTGTAAATGCTTTAATTCCGCCCTTTGTAAATTTAACTTTTCTTCGTAAACATTGATTTTTAAGTCTTTTATCTCCGATATCATATGGTTGAAGGACCCATTCATCACTTCAAACTCCGTAGAATTATGGTTCATAGGAAGCCGTACTTCCATATCACCCTCACGAAGCTTTTTCATGGCTGAAACAATACGATTTATTGGTTGAAGAAAAACCTTTCTCATGATAAAGATAAATAGAAATAAGAACAAAACAGCTCCAAAAGAAATAACCGATGAAATTCTTTGTAAAAAAGGAAGTTTCTCTAAAATTTCACTTTCTGGTATCAATGCTAAAAGATAAAAATCACCATTTGATGATTTTTCCTTCATGACCATAAAGCGGTCATTTTCCCCAGACACTGCAAACTTATTTCCCTTCAATGTTAAGTCTATTTTTTCATCTTCTATAAATTTTTTATTGGTGATCGGCTGCAATTCGGAAGTTGCAAGCAGGGCTCTACCTGTTTCTCCAAAATCAATATACTTAAAAGGCTTAATCAAATTGTTCACATTTACCCAAGCCCCTACGTAGACTCCATCTATATTTAAATAGTATAGTAAATAATAATTTTTCTTTCCCTTCCATAAGTTCCATTTGCCTTCAAGAAGATTTTCGGGCTTTTTCTCAAGCAATTCATGAATTTCATCCGTTGCATTCATGCGGTCTGTAAAATCTTCATCATTTTTCTGAGTATATAGGAAATCTTTATAGGATGATGAATAAAGAAAAATAGAGTCAATTGCTGTATAAAAATAAGATTGATTATTGATAGAATTAAACAATCTTATTTTTGCCTCTTCGTAGTCGTTAAGATCAAAGTTTTCATGATATTGAAGGAAATATAAATCGGTATTCGCGGAAAGTTGAAATATATAATTTCCAACACCTTCCAAACTTTTATCGATTTGATCCATATAAATATTCAGCATATTTTTGTTAGATTGAGCCACTTGGCTTCGAATTACTTCATTAGCATAATAATTATTAATAATATGAAAGATGATTAATGGACCGATTATGAGGAAAATAGTCAAAAAGAGCTTAAACATTAATGAATTAAAAATTGGTTTAAGCGGTTTCATATGTGTTCCTCCTGATTTACAACTTTATTAATATAATTTTCTATTATACATTATCGTTGTAAAAAGATTGCGAAAATATAAAAATAATGAATCAACAATAATTGGAAGGTATTTTTAAAAAAAGAGATTCATGAAAGTATTAGTGAAGATTAAAAATAATAACCCTTCCTATCTTAGTAAGGGAATTAATCAGAAGGGTTAAAAATATAAATTTCTCGTTCTAACTTTTTCTTTACTTTTTCCTCCCCTTTAAAGTTATCTAAACACCTGTTTAATTACTATAAAATAACTGAAAGCCCTTTCCTACTGTAAAAACGACTTCTTTTATCAAATTTCCGACTTTTTTAGCTGAATAGGGTAATCCCTTCCATGTTCTCGAATACCTTTTCTCAAACAAAAAACCTCCAAATTTATAATTTGAAGGCTCTTAACGCACACAATATCATGTTTTCTGTTTCATACAGATTCGTTCAAAATGAGCAAAAGACTGTGGTGGTGAGAATTAATTGTTGGCGGGACTGCGTGGGAATCGAACCCACCAGACCTGGCACGCAGGTCTCAAGCAGTTTTGAAGACTGTGGAGGACACCAGTACCCCATTCAGCCCCATGGATGGAAAATATCAAGATGTTTGGACTACAGTAACACAGTCATTTGGCGAAAGAAACAAATTACTTCGCTTCCCTATCTATTGTTATTATATTACTATGGAATATGGTGATAATCAATAGAATCAGCGTACTTGTCATTTTTTCGACAAGCTTTTCATCAGGAAACTACAGAACCATTACCTGTTTCGCGCATTCACTATGATTAGATTCTTGATTAAAAGCTTAAGTATAATTTCATTCAATTTTGTCCAATACTTGTCTTAATTCATAAAAACAGACTATAATAATAAGAAAAATAGTTATCTTGTAGGTGAATAGATATGCTTCATGGTTGGTTTCTATGGTTTATCCTGTTCTGGGTATTTTTCCTTGTTGGGTCATTTGCCATTGGTGGATTTTTTATGTTCCGAAAGTTTTTGAAGAAGATGCCGAAAGAAGATGGCAAATCAGTTATGGATTGGGAAGAACATTATGTAAATGAATCGCGGCACTTGTGGGGGCCCGAGGAGAAAGAACTCCTAGAGGATTTAGTAAGCCCTGTTCCCGAATTATTCCGTGATGTTGCCAGACATAAGATTGCCGGAAAAATTGGCGAAATCGCCCTTCGAGAAAAGGCATCAAAAATTACTCAAGACCTCGTCATTCGTGGCTATATTCAAGCCACACCAAAAAGGGATCATAAATTTTTACGAAAAAAGCTTTTTGAAAATAGAATTGATGTTGCTCCTTTTGAGCATCTATTTTAACCGTCTAGCTAATAGATGGTTTTTTATTTTGTCATCAACGGATTCCATTGGATACATTTTTCATAGTTTTTTCCTAACTTTTGTCGTCAACAGCCCTCATTGGCGACTCTTTCCACATCTTTTTTCTGATTTCTGTCGCCAATAACTTTTATTGGAGACACTTCTCATTGTTTTTCCCTAAATTTTGTCGCCAATAGGCCTTATTGGCGACACTTTTCACTGTTTTTTCCTGCCTTTTGTCGTCAATAGCCCTTATTGAAGAATTTTCATTAATTTCCCCTGAATTCTATAGCCAATACCCGGTCCCTATCAAACTATTCCCTCCACAATTCAATAACATTATCCAACAAATCCCAAAAAGAAAAACTGATCCCAATAAAGGACCAGTCTCTCACATAATTATAATTGCTTATCACCATGAAGTTGTCTAAACAACTTTTTGTAGTCCATATACATCGCAATCCGCCATGGGACAATCATACAATAGGCAAGGAAGAAGAACATGCCGCTTAATTCTCCAAAATCAATGGTTGCACTTAGAACGGACTTCATAACAAGGCGAACAACTAATAGACCAATCAAAATAAAGAAAAATGCCTTAGATCGCTTTAGATAAATATCGTTATCGCGGATTTCAAACTTTGAAGTTTTAATGAGTAAGATAGAGAATAGCATCCCCACAATCGCTGCCTCGATCATTTCTGCTCCAGTTAGTCTAAATTGCGGATCCATATACATTAAAGCCCCACTCGACATGAAAAATGGAGGTAGAATTATTTTACGAGCATTCGTGGGTTTCTTTGCGGCTTTCATCCGGACTACCAAGGCCAGGGTGCCCATAAATACCGCTCCAATTGAAGAAGCAAGAACTATGTTCATTAGATTCATTCCTTATCTAATTTATTTACTAACCCATTATATCGCAAATAAATTCATTTGAAAAAAATTAACTCATGATAAAATGTTCCCAATTCTAACACACAGGTGATCGATACAAAAAAAGGAAAAAACCTCCTAAGGAAGTTCCCTTTCAAAAAATATAATATTTTTATATATTTATCATTTTCGTGTTTACATTAGAACCCCGTAAAGCCACCAAACATTCCTGAAAAAATAGTAATGATTTTAGTCATCCAGTCAAAGAATAGGACAACCCCCATTACAATCATTATGTAACCGCCAATTTTTACAATTTTACCGCTGTTCTTCTTAATCCAAGTCATGCGCCCAAGGAAGAACGAAAGAATAAAGAATGGTATGGCAAAGCCTAGACAATAGGCAATCATATACATCATACCTGAACCTGGATTTGTGGCTGCTAGGGAAATAACAAACGAAAGAATCGGACCTGTACAAGGCGTCCACCCCGCTGCAAATGCCATCCCAATTAAAACAGAACCAAAATAACCTGAAGGACGATTTTTAAATTCAATTCGGCGATCCTTCATCATAAACTTCGGATTTAAAATCCCAACGATCACTAAACCAAAGAAAACAATAAAAATTCCGCCTAGTTGACGAATAAGATCTTTATACTGTAAGAAAAAGCTTCCTAGAAACGAAGTTCCAAATCCAATCGCAATAAAAATAATAGAAAAGCCTAAAAGGAAAAATAATGTGTGGAGTAGACTCCGCTTTTGAAGCATGGCGTTTTCACTTTTTAGCTCCCCAACAGACATACCTGTGATGTACGAGAGAAATGCAGGATAAAGTGGTAAACAACAAGGAGAAATAAAGCTTAAAAATCCTGCCCCTAAGGCTAAAAATATATTTACATCTGACATATTAACACTCCCACTATAGTCGATACGTTTATATTCTAACAAATGTTTGATATAAATGATAATGGTTAACTTGAATATTTTGTGTCGCCGCCTTTTTTTGTTCCACTGAAATGCCTCTTCCATAAAATATATGCATAAATTCGTTGGATATTTATTTACAAATGTCTTTGAAAAAATTTACATCATAGGTTATACTAGTAAAACCAATGTCATTTTGATATATTAGTAGTCTATTTGCACCATAATTTAGGAGTTACTCCGGAAAGGACATCGGCCGTGACAAAAAATGATTTGGTTACATTAATTGAAAAAAAACGAGCTGAATTAATTCAAGTCGCCATCACCAACGGCTTGACATCCTCCGTTGCAATTCGCTACAGCCAGGAACTTGATCATCTCTTAAATGAATATCATAGAGTATATATAAACAAGATGCCTTCATCAGCTAGTTAAAAGAACGTCGTTGTATGTCGTCATCATTAGAAA
This sequence comes from Neobacillus sp. C211, assembly GCF_051842875.1. NCBI lineage: Bacteria > Bacillati > Bacillota > Bacilli > Caryophanales > Bacillaceae > Neobacillus > Neobacillus sp. C211. The sequence goes on along the minus strand of NZ_JBPXRO010000004.1, from coordinate 98,052 downwards.
TAGACAATAGACCTATATAATGAAAAAAGCCTGGCAAATCGCCAGGCTTTTTTCCATTAATTCACAACATCCTCAAGACGTTCTACCTCTCCGTTTTGCAAAAGGAACATTTTATGGTACAAGCCACCCTGGGCAAGCAGTTGTTGATGGGTTCCCCTTTCAACAATTTCCCCCTGATGCAATACTAAGATTAAATCAGCATCCTGAATGGTTGACAGTCGATGCGCAATGGCTATAGTCGTTCGCCCTTTTCGCATTTTGGCAAGTGCGGTTTGAATGGCTTCTTCTGTTTCTGTATCAATGTTGGCGGTCGCTTCGTCGAGAACCAATATTTTGGGATTAGCGGCGATCGTTCGGGCAAAAGCGAGTAGTTGCCTTTGACCGCTTGAAAATGTGGTACCACGCTCGACAACCTTATGTTCAAAGCCATCCTCCAACTTTTCAATAAAGGTGTGGGCTTGGACAAACTTTGCTGCTTCTTCGACTTGTTCATCCGTCATGTCATTCGAATGAAGGCGAATATTATCCTTCACCGTTCCGTAGAACAAGAATGGATCTTGTAATACTAAGCCCATTTTCTCCCTGAGTTCTGTCTTTGTGAAGTTCCGAATCGATTGACCATCAATCAAAATGTCCCCCCGTTCATACTCATAAAAACGCAATAACAAATTGATAATCGAGCTTTTTCCACTTCCGGTATGGCCAACCAGTGCGACTGTTTCACCAGGATTTACCATGAAGGAAATAGATTTTAGCACATCCCGTTTTCCATCGTAGGAAAAACTTAAATTCTTAAACTCAATCATTCCTTTTTCAATGGAATTGGTCCGCTCTTCTTTTTGTATTGGTGCTAATTCTTCCTCATCCAACAGTTTAAAAACACGCGAGCCAGCGACAATCGCTTGTTGGTACAAGGAAAGCCTCATCATCATCTGATTAACCGGTTCGAAAAAACGATCCAAATAATTTATGAAGGCATATAACACGCCGATTTCCACCACATGGTTAAAAGACGTTATTCCAAAATAACTTAATACAATGATTAAGCCCAAAATATAAATTAAATCAATCGCTGGTCTTAACAGGAGGCCATCTATTTTGATATTTTTCATTCCTGCCTGATAGTGTTGTTCATTAATAGCTCCGAATTCTTCTCGTAGTCTTTTTTCCTGCCGAAACACTTGAATTATTCCCATTCCAGATAATGATTCACTGAGCTTGGCATTCAATTGGCTCAGCCGTTCGCGCATATCAAGGTAAAATCGTGAACTTAATTTTCTGTACAGGTTCATGACAAACAATAATAGCGGAAGAATCACGACACATAATAAGCCAAGTCTGATGTCCAGAATAAACATCGCAATAAAAATACCTAGTAATAAAAATCCACCTTGGATAAACGTTGCAATAACGGTAACAAACATGTCTTTAATGGCTTCCGTATCATTGGTCACCCTTGAAACGATACTTCCTGCTGGGGTCTTATCAAAATACTTTAGCCCGAGCGACTGTACTTTAGAAAAAACATCAATGCGCAGCTGTTGGATAATTTTCAAAGCCAGTTCCTGGAATTTAACCAATTGAAAAAACATGACAATCGCTTTAATGATTTGGATTGACATGTACGTGGAACCTAGGATCAGAAGTGGCTGAAACTCTAGCTTCCCAGGAGTTAAATAATCATCGATAAATATTTTTACGATAATCGGTAAAACAATATCGCCGATGGTTGTTAATAGTAAGAAGATAAATGCTATGACAATCGTTTTTTTATGTGGCTTCGTATAGGAAAGCAAACGGAATAAAATATTTCTTTGTTCACGCTCTGTAAGCTGAATTTTTTCGTCCATCTTAACGCCCTCCATGCTCAACCAACTCTTCTAGCTGCTGGCGTAAATACATTTCCTTATACCATCCACCCGATTCCATCAATACTTCATGTCTACCTCTTTCCACAATCTTTCCATCCTCAAGAACCAGAATGAGATTTGCATGTTGAATGGCACTTAATCGGTGTGAAGTGATGATGGTTGTTTTTCCTTCCCTATTCTGTTTTAATGCTGAAAGAATGGCTTCTTCTGTTTTTGCATCTACTGCAGATAAGGAATCATCGAGTACTAACACTTCTGGCTTCATCAAAATAGCCCGGGCAATCGAAATCCTTTGCTTCTGCCCGCCCGATAAGGATACCCCACGCTCTCCAACAACCGTTTGATACCCTTCAGTAAATTGAAGGATATCAGTATGGATATTGGCAAGCTTAGCGGCATTCTCAACTTCCTCTATTGATGCCCCGTGGTTTGTAAAGGCGATATTTTCACTAACAGAGGCTGAAAACAAGAAATGATCTTGCGGTACATAACCAATGGCCTCGCGTAATTTTTCAAGCTTGTATTCCTGCAGAGATTTCCCTCCAAATCTAATCTCACCTTGATAACTATCAAACTCACGAATGAGCAGTTTTAAAAGAGTGGTTTTACCAGCACCGGTTTTACCAACGATACCTACCGTCTCGCCGGTATATATCGAAAAATATATATCCTTTAAAACCGGTGTGGTTTCCCCAGGATAGGTAAAGCTAGAAAGTTTGTATTCAATATCACCTGCGGGCACCACGTTTATGGCCCCTTCCTTATCGGTAATATCTTCTTTTTCTTGAAGGAGCATGGAAACTCTGTCATAGGAAGCACTGCCTCGCTCAACAATGTTAAATAACCAGCCAAATGCAAGCATCGGCCAGATAAGTAACCCTAAATATGTAGTAAACGAGAGTAATTGCCCGATTGTTAGTTCCCCATTAAGCACGTATTTTGCACCAAACACAATCGATAAGAAGAAGGAAATACCTACGATGATCGAAATCGTCGGATCGAAGAGAGAATCAATTTTTGCGACGGTGATATTTTTTTGGACGACATCTTCTGATTGCTTCCGAAAATCCTCGATATCTTCCTTTTCCTGGCCAAACGTCTTAATCACTTTAATCCCAGTAATACTTTCCTGAGTTTTATCATTTAATGACGAAAATGCTTCCTGTGCCTGATAAAAGGTTCGATGGAGCATTGTCCCAAACCAGCTTGTAAGGATTACCATAAAGGGCATCGGAATTAAACAGATTAATGTTAATTTCCAGCTAATCGTAAATGCCATTGCACAGATAACAAACCCGCCAGTTGAAAGAGAATCAACGAAGGTTAGCACGCCTACGCCCGCTGTTTGTTGAATGGCTGACAGATCGTTGGTGGCATGTGCCATTAAATCCCCTATTCGACGTTTTTGGTAAAATGATGGCGACATATTTGTAAAATGATGATACAGCCGATTTCGAAGCAACTTACTTAACTTAACTGATGATCCAAAAATCATAATTCTCCAGTAGTACCTAAGGAAATACATTGCAAGGGCAACAATAACTAATACGGCCATCCACTGTAAGAGAATTCCCGTTGTCATCGTCCCATTCTTAACTTGGTCAGCTATGATTCCTATGATCTTAGGCGGCACCAGTTGCAATATTGCTACAAGCATTAGGAGGAAAATCCCGGATATATATGCTTTTTTCTCCTGTTTAAAATACCAGCCTAATTCTAAAAATACTTTCATTAAACCGCCCCCAAATCACGAGTAATCGATCTGCCAAAAATTGAATACGTTTGATAATTAAAGTTATTCGGAAAAATAATCCAACGGGCTGAGGTTTAATTTTACCAAATTTTTATAAAATAATAAAGATTTAGAATATTTTTATCCGCACGAAAAAAGCACTCATCTATATGAGTGCTAGTCCGTTTTATTTTGATTGTTGTTTGTTCATGGCAGCCATCATTTGGTTGATCTTCTTTTGTGATGGTTTTTGTCCCATTTGCATCATCATCATTTTTAACATTTGTTCATTGATTGGCGGATTTTTCTTTAAGTAGCTCATCATATATTTACGAGCAATGAAAAATCCTAGTGCTACACCAGCTGCTAATGCTAGTATACCAACTAGAATGTAATAAACCATATTCAACTTCCTCCTTCATGTTGTCTACCATACAGTGTACTAAATAAAACACGATTAGACAATATCTGCAATTAGATAAATTTTCTTTCCTTTATCGGCTTTAACCAACCGTATCGCTGATGTTCAAGGTCAAGTGCCAAAAAGGAAGTCTCACATTTTCTTAGAACTTCAAAAAAAGCCGTCTCAGCTTCATAGCTGCCTTGTGCCTCGATTGTAATTAAGTCTTGAAAAACCTCTAACTTTGCCGTACTTAGTTTTCCGCTTAATTCAATTGAATATGCACCATGTTCAGCTTTAAATCCCTTGATTTTTCCAAGCTGCTTTTGGATAAGTTGATGGATCTTTAGAACCTCAACCTTTTTTGTTATATAGGAAATTTGTTTTTGTGTAATAAATTTAAGTTCGCCGTTTGCTTTTCGATGTTCCTGAAAAAGCCGAAAAAACAATCGTTCTCTTCCGAAGTAATGGGTCGCAAATTCATCTTCTATTAAATATAGCTGATATTTTCTCACCACTGTTCTCTCCTTCGTTGATTACCCTTTTTACTATTATAAAAAAAGATTAACGAAACATATGTCTTACGGCGGCAAAAACTTTCACTATTTTTGTCGATTAGCAGGAATCTAAACTATTCTTCTATAAATTCGGTAGATTTGTTGAATTTTCCTTCAAAAATTAACTTTGTTCATAATATTGTTGAAATTTGACCCTTTATACCATCAAAAAAGGAGAACGGATGATTTCCGCTCTCCCTAAAATCTCATTATTTTATTTTTGCAGAAGTGCTTTTACACGTGCAACTACGTTGTTTACAGTGAACCCGAATTCTTCCATAATCTTTTCTCCCGGTGCTGAAGCTCCGAAATGATCAATAGCAAGAACATCGCCTTCGTCACCAGTGTATTTGTGCCAGCCAAATGATGCTCCCACTTCAATTCCAAGACGCTTTTTCACACTTCTTGGCAGAACAGACTCTTTGTACTCTTGAGATTGCTGCTCGAATCGATCCCATGAAGGCATACTTACAACCGAAACATGAACACCTTCTCCAGCAAGCGCTTTTTGAGCTTCCACTGCAAGGCTTACTTCTGATCCAGTTGCTAATAACAACGCATCTGGAGTTTCTCTTTCTGAAGGAGACACCACATATGCCCCTTTAGAAACTCCCTCGTACGCATTGATATCCGTTCCTTTTAATGTAGGTAAATCTTGACGAGTTAAAACAAGTGCAGTTGGTTTGTTGGTAGACTCAACTGCAAGTTTCCAAGCCGCTGCCGTTTCATTACCGTCTGCAGGACGAATGATTGATAATCCTGACATGGCACGCAATGCTGCAAGCTGTTCAACTGGCTCATGTGTTGGTCCATCTTCCCCAACAGCAATACTGTCATGGGTAAAGACATAAGTGACAGGTAATCCCATTAACGCTGCTAGACGAATGGCAGGACGCAAGTAGTCAGAGAAGACAAAGAATGTTCCGCCAAATACTTTTACGCCGCCATGAAGAGCAATACCGTTCATTGCAGCACCCATCGCAAATTCACGAACACCAAACCAGATATTACGGCCTTCATAGGAACCAGGCATAAAATCTTTCGTACCTTTAATCATCGTTTTATTCGAACCAGCAAGGTCTGCGGATCCACCGATAAAAATAGGTAGATTCTTAGCAATACCATTTAATACTTCACCTGAAGAGGCACGGCTTGCAAGGCTTTTTCCTTCTGGATATACAGGGATTTCTTTATCCCAACCTGCAGGAAGTTCATTATTTAATGCTTGTTCAAGCTGAGTAGCTAGTTCAGGGTACTCTTTTTTATATTGAGCGAAAAGATCATTCCACTCTTTTTCCTTTTTCTCGCCATTTTCAACGATCAGCTTCTGGAAGTTGTCATAGACTTCCTGTGGTACATGGAAATCTTCTTCAAAAGTCCATTTATAGGCTTCTTTAGTAAGTTTTAATTCATTTGCTCCAAGGGGTGAGCCATGAACACCTGAAGTTCCCGCACGGTTTGGTGAACCGTATCCAATTACTGTTCTTACTTCAATCATCGTTGGTCTGTCTAGATCGTTTTTAGCTTCTTCAAGAGCTTTTGCGATTTCTTCTAAATTATTGCCGTCTTCGACACGAACATATTGCCATCCGTATGATAGGAAGCGATCTTTGACACTTTCTGAGAACGACTTATCTAGGTCTCCATCAAGTGAGATATCGTTTGAATCATAAAGGACTACCAATCGCCCTAATTTCAAGTGTCCTGCTAGCGACGCTGCCTCAGCAGATACACCCTCCATCAAATCTCCATCTCCACAGATACTGTATGTAAAATGGTTCACAAGTTCATATTTATCTTTATTATAAACACTTGCAACATGGCGTTCTGCCATTGCCATTCCTACTGCCATTGCAATCCCCTGTCCAAGTGGACCAGTAGTTGCTTCTACACCCTCAGTGTGACCATACTCTGGGTGTCCAGGCGTTTTAGAGCCCCATTGGCGGAATTGCTTTAAGTCATCCATTGTTAAGTTGAAACCAGACAAGTGAAGCATGCTGTATAACAACGCTGAACCATGACCTGCTGACAAGACAAAACGATCACGGTTAAACCACTGTGGATTCTTTGGATTTTGGTTCAAGAAACGCGTCCATAAAGTATAGGTCATTGGCGCTGCACCCATCGGCATTCCTGGATGTCCTGAGTTTGCTTTTTCGATCGCATCAATGGAAAGCGTTCGAATGGAGGTTACAGATAAATCATCAATAGTATTAAACATGAATTACATCCTTTCCTAATCACAAGGTTACTAAATACATTTTCAATTTTATATCGCTACCGTTTTTTATTCAACAAATAGCATAATAATAAGAAACAAAATTCACTATTTTTTTATTTTTACACAAAAATAGTCAGTATATGTAAATAGGAATACAAAAAATGTATTCCTGAACTTTTAGTGAAGTGTATTTTTTTTCCTAGCCTTGATTTTTTCCGGTGTAACGTCATTTCCTTCCGGATCAATAAACTTGGTGTTGGTAAGGGTATCAAGCATATTCGAACGAAAAGTAGCCAAATATTCACTTCTTAATTTAGTTTGCTCTTTCGCTTCTGTTTCAGTTAATCCCGTTGCTTTTGCTTTTCGTGCCAGCTCATTAATTCTAGCCATCTTTTCTTTTGAAAGCATTCCAAGACCTTCCTTTCAAACTATTTACATGACACCTGATTTTACTAAAAAAAAAACCTAATGACAAGGCAAAAGGTCTACTCTTCTTGTGATTCAATATATTCCTGGAATCTTCTATGAACCGTGGCTTTAGAAATGTTATATCCAAAACCTCTAAGTGTAGCAGCTATTTCTGAAAAAATTAATCCATTTTTTCTTAACCGGACAATTTCTTCAATCGGAACTTCAATTTTCTCACGACCGGAGGCTTCTCCAAGATTTTTTAAGTTTTTTTCAGGTTTATAACCATTCTGAACTGCTCGCTTCATTCCACGTTTGATTTTTGCATTATGTAGTTTACGTTGGTACTCTTCAACCATACTTACGATGTTCAAAACCATGGAATCCGATTCTGAAAGCTGTAATTCTCCACTATGGGAGATACTATAAAGTTTAATATTTTCTTTTAATATGCAATGCAAGAGTGCAATTTTGGCATTCCCCCTTCCGAGTCGTGTTTCATCCTGAATTAAGAGGGCTTGTACCTGCTTATCTCTAATTCGTTCTAATAATTGAAATATCCCCTCACGATTGAAATCATAACCACTAGCCTTTTCTTTAATTACCCTATCAATCTCAAAGTGATAGGTGCTAGCTAGTTGCGTTAATTCCTCTTCCTGGCGCTTTAAAGAAGATTCTTGTGTTTCCTTATTTGTGCTGACACGGCAGTATATAATTGCTTTCATAAAAGTTCCTTTCTATTCACCAACGGCGCTAGCAAATTCATTTGTAGATGAGACTTCTTTACTCACCGGGATGATAATTTCTTCACCTGGAAAAATTTGATCATCATCTAATTCATTATGCTTTTTTATCCAAGCAACAAATTCCTTGTTTGATAATGAATGTTGATTGGAAAATTGATTAGAGATTTCCCATAGTGAATCTCCTTCAGTGATTGTAACCTTTAAATAATCATCTTGCGCGTTCGAATGATGTTGGAATGATAATATGATTGAAAGTGAACAACTTAAAATAATAAGAGTAATAGCATAGGAGTATTTGTTCCATAATTTTTTCATAAATAACACCTCTTTAAGAATGTATGTTCGTTTTATTATTCTTATTATAAATCGAACGTTTGTTTGTTGTCAACTGTATTTTCGAACTTATGTTTGTATAAAAAATACGAACATGTTATAATAAAGACAACATTAACCAGGCGAGGTGGATTTTATCATGGCTAAAATATCAAAGAGGCAGCAAGATATCTTAGACTTCATTAAAAGTGAGGTTAAGAGTAAAGGATATCCCCCTTCAGTAAGGGAAATTGGAGAAGCGGTTGGACTCGCATCCAGTTCTACTGTTCACGGACATCTAGCAAGATTGGAAAGCAAAGGACTTATTAGACGGGATCCCACAAAACCAAGAGCAATTGAAATATTAGAAGCAGATGTTGCTGCACATATACCAAGAAATACAGTTGTCAATGTTCCAGTGGTTGGGAAAGTAACGGCAGGACTCCCAATTACAGCGATTGAAAATGTGGAAGAGTATTTTCCACTTCCAGAAAGTCTTGCACCTGCAGATGAACAAGTTTTCATGTTAGAAATCATGGGTGAGAGTATGATAGAAGCTGGGATCCTAGACGGGGATTATGTAATTGTGAAACAGCAGCCAACCGCTAATAACGGGGATATTGTTGTAGCAATGACCGAGGAAGATGAAGCCACCTGTAAAAGATTTTTCAAGGAAAAAGATTACATACGCCTGCAGCCGGAAAATTCTACAATGGACCCTATTATCTTAAGGAATGTTTCGATTTTAGGTAAAGTCATTGGGGTTTACCGACATATTCATTAAGTTTAAGAGAGTTGGCATATACGTGCCGACTCTTTTTTGGTTGTGGCTAATCAACCTCAAGCTGAAGGAATTACAGAATCCGGGATAGAATGGGTCTACGTAACCATTGTAGAAGAATTCCTACTAGTTGGGGCACGTAGAGACAGACTACGTGACCTTTCTAGATGAATTTCTACGAGGTGGGGCACGTAGAGGCGGACTACGTGACCTTTCCGGAAGAATTCCTACGAGGTGGGGCACGTAGAGACGGACTACTTGACCTTTCCGGAAGAATTTCTACGAGGTGGGGCACGTAGAGAAAGACTACGTGACCTTTCCAGAAGAACTTCTACGAGTTTGAGCACGTAGAGGCGACCTACGTAACCTTTCTAGATGAATTTCTACGAGGTGGGGCACGTAGAGACGGACTACGTGACCTTTCCGGAAGAATTCCTACGTGACGTTCCAGAAGAACTGCTTTAATACTCAAAATAAAAAGGAGCAGCCATATGCTACTCCATTAATTCCTATTTCGCTATTCTTGCTTGTATTTCAGATAGTTTCACCTTAAAAAGCACTTTATATACTTTCGTGTCCCCTTCATTAAAACTGGAATGTGTAACATACGTTCCTTTCAAGGTCTTGAGCTGTTCATCAAATAGAAAACATTCCTGACCTTTTGTTCCTGATTCTATCAAACTTAAAATAAGATCAGGCTTCTTATACGTCTTTTCTCGTAGTATTTCTTGGGTTAGAGCATTACAAATTTGCAGTTTATACAATTTAAAGCACCTCCCAAATGTTTACAACTTAAGCATATATTATTTAGGATTAAGTAAACCGTAAAAATTGTGAATTTTTAAAGAACATCAAGCACCTCTTTTACTATTCTATTCCTATTAATTTTATTTAGAATGATCGAGTATGCCTAATTGGCAAAAGAGCCATTGAATTTATTGCCGTCCGAAGTCGTTGAGGAAGAGCAATTTGGGTCGACAATCGGGCTTATTGGCTACCGTAATTGTTATGGAAAAACCGGGTAGGCAATAGGATGGCATTTTTCACTGAAAGAATCTAAGAAAAGAAGCGCGACATAGAAAAACCCTGACGCTAGGCGCCAGGGCTTGAGATAATATTAATACATGCTCATATATTGATCGCGTTCCCATTGGTGAACGACTGTACGGAACATATCCCACTCGATTTCTTTAGCTTCAAGGAAGTGTTCCATAATGTGCTCGCCAAGACCAGACACAATCACTTCATTAGCTTTCAGTTGATCTAATGCTTGAGCTAATGTTGCTGGAAGATCGATGATTCCTTCTTCGATTCTTTCTTCTTTGCTCATTACATAGATGTTTCTGTCAACTGGTGCCGGCGGAGTTAATTTATTTTTAATTCCGTCTAAGCCAGCTTTAAGAAGTACAGCCATTGCAAGGTATGGATTAGCAGATGGGTCTACACTTCTTACTTCAACACGTGTACTTAATCCACGAGAAGCAGGAATACGAATTAATGGTGAACGGTTTCTAGCTGACCAAGCAACGTAGCAAGGTGCTTCATAACCTGGAACAAGACGCTTATAAGAGTTTACAGTTGGGTTTGTCACCGCTGTAAAGGCTGGAGCGTGCTTAAGGATACCTGCAATAAATTGACGAGCTGTATCGCTCATTTCTAAGTCGCCGCTTGGCTGATAGAATGCATTTTCTCCATTTGTAAATAATGAAAGGTTCATGTGCATTCCAGATCCATTGACTCCGTATAACGGTTTTGGCATGAATGTTGCGTGCAAACCGTGTTTACGAGCAATTGTTTTAACAACTAGCTTAAACGTTTGGATTTGGTCACATGCTGTTAATGCATCTGCATATTTAAAGTCAATTTCATGCTGACCTGGTGCTACCTCATGGTGAGAAGCTTCAATTTCAAAGCCCATTTCTTCTAACTCAAGCACGATATCACGACGACAGTTTTCACCTAAATCTGTTGGTGCTAAGTCAAAATATCCGCCTTGGTCATTTAACTCTAAACTTGGTTCGCCTTTTTCATCTAATTTAAATAAGAAGAATTCCGGCTCAGGTCCAAGGTTAAAGTTAGTGAAACCTAACTCTTCCATTTCTTTTAATACTCTTCTTAAGTTATTACGAGGATCCCCTTCAAATGGTTTTCCTTCTGGAGTATAAATATCACAAATTAAGCGGGCAACTTTCCCTTTTTCTGCTGTCCATGGGAATACAACCCATGTGTTAAGGTCAGGATATAGTAACATATCAGATTCTTCAATACGTACAAAACCTTCAATTGAAGAACCGTCAAACATCATTTTGTTATCAAGTGCTTTTTCTAATTGGCTAATTGGAATCTCCACGTTTTTGATAGTTCCAAGGATGTCTGTGAATTGCAAACGAATAAATTTCACGTTTTCTTCGACCGCTAATCTTTTAATATCTTCTCTTGAATACTTTGCCATTTCCTTACCTCCTATTTTTTAAAAAGAAAACTTCCACATTAATGAAAGAATCTTGACATATCTCCTTGACGTAAAGAGGATCGATTGTTTCGACCTAAATGCATCATTTCGTTGCGTAGCAGCTTTCTAAGCTGTTCATCTGTTAATTCGCGCTTAGTCTTTTCTGTTTGTTGCTCAAGAATGTTTGATTGTTGCGCTTTTACTAGGAACAATTGTTTAATGCCAGCCATATTGACACCTTGATCAATTAAATCCTTAATTTCTAGAAGCCTATCAATATCATTTAAACAATATAAACGTCTATTCCCCTCGGTTCTTGCCGGAGAAATCAATTGGTGTTCTTCGTAGTAACGAATTTGCCTGGCTGTGAGTTCCGTTAGTTGCATGACTGTTCCGATTGGAAACAGTGGCATGGAACGGCGAATTTCCTTTCCACTCATCTAATTCCTCCTCCCCTCGGGTTGATTATAATACTATTATATTTCGTGTTAGAAAAGTTGTCAATGATATGTTAGGTTTTCTTACATTAAAATTTTTAAAATAATTGGACACTTAGCTGTTCTCCTAAAACAATTCGATTAATCCTTTATCCGTTAAGTGGTCTATGGCCAGACAAACAGCCATCTTTACGTGTGCATAGGTTAAACCACCTTGTACATAGGCAACATATGGTGGTCTAATCGGTCCATCTGCGGTGAGTTCAATGCTCGCCCCCTGAATAAAAGTACCTGCTGCCATAATTACATCGTCCTCATACCCTGGCATATAACTGGCATGGGGTGTGACATAAGAATTAATCGGTGATGCGAATTGAATAGCCTGACAAAAAGCAATCATTTTATCTCGGTCATCAAACTGGACAGACTGAATTAAGTCCGTCCTTTTAGCATTCCATTTCGGAGAAGAATTCATGCCTAATTTCTCCAACATCGCTGCTGTGAAAACGGCCCCTTTTAATGCCTGCCCAACCACATGGGGGGCAAGAAAAAAACCTTGATACATTTCTTGAAGACTATAGAGGGACGCTCCTGCTTCGGCTCCTATCCCTGGTGAAGTCATTCGATACGAACATGCCTCCACCCACTGTTTTTTACCAACAATATAGCCGCCAGTCTTCACAATCCCTCCGCCTGGATTTTTGATTAGTGACCCTGCGATTAAGTCCGCACCGACATGACAAGGCTCGGTCTCCTCAACAAATTCCCCATAGCAATTATCTACAAATACGACCACATCCTGTTTAATTTCTTTGACAAACGTGATCATTTCTGCGATTTCTGCAATCGTAAATGATGGTCTTGTGGCATAGCCCTTGGAACGCTGAATGCCAATCATTTTTGTATTAGGTTTTATTTTCTTTGAGACAGCCTCCCAATCAATTCCACCTTGATTCGTCAGAGCTACACTATCATAGGAAATTCCAAATTCCTTTAATGAGCCAACCCCGTTCCCACGAAGTCCAACAATTTCTTCAAGCGTATCATAGGGTTTGCCCGTTATATATAGAAGTTCATCCCCAGGTCGAAGGACGCCAAATAAGGCAATGGAAATGGCATGTGTGCCAGAGATTATTTGTGGACGAACAAGTCCTGCTTCTCCCCCAAAGACGTCTGCATAGACCATTTCTAGTGTATCCCTGCCTTGATCGTCATAGCCATACCCTGTCGACGGATTAAAATGTGAATCACTCACTCTTTTGTTTTGAAAGCTTTTTAATACCCGAAATTGATTTGATTCGATTCTATTGTCTATTTCTTTATGTACTTTAGCGATTTGTTGTTCAACTTCCTCTACCAACGGCTGAAGCTTTTCCCCATTTTTTAACTGTTGAAACATGTTTTGACCCCTATCTATATAGTGAATTTCTGTAATTGTCCTGTTATTTGATGATCCTGAAGTGTATATCCTTTGCATCGATAGAATTGATCTTCTTCATCAAACACAAGCTCTCTTAATATTGTCTCATTTTTTAATAAAGAAAGCAGCTTTCCTTCTGTGGACGGAATCTGAACTTCGTAAGAATCCATCATTTCCATAACTACCTTCTCCATTTGCTGCTTCAAGGCTTGACGGTCCTCTTTATCAAATGCACTAATAAATGCGGTCGGTGTATCTGCGGTTGGGACAAAATCTGAATGCTGAATATCTTTCTTATTATATACTGTTATTTGCGGGATATCTTTAACTTCCAAGTCTTCAAGCAGCTTTTTAACTGTTTTTTCGTGATGGAAATAATCTGGGTTGGACATATCGACCACATGAAGAAGCAAATCAGCTTCCTTGACTTCCTCAAGCGTCGATCGAAATGCAGCAATTAGTGTTGTCGGTAAATCTTGTATAAACCCAACCGTATCGGTAATCAAGGCTAGGAAACCACTTGGTAAAATCAATTTTCGTGTCATTGGATCTAGGGTTGCAAACAATTGATTTTCCTCATACGATTCTGCTTCAGATAAACGATTGAAAAGACTGGATTTACCGGCATTGGTATAACCGACAATCGCGACCTGAAAGGTTTTATTTTTCTTTCTTCTTTCTCTGTATCGATCCCTGTGCTGAACGATGACGGAAAGTTGGGTTTTAATTTCATCGATTCTGCGGCGGATATGCCGGCGGTCTGATTCTAACTTTGTTTCACCAGGACCCCTTGTTCCTATCCCAGCCCCCAAACGGGATAATGCAGTTCCCTGACCCGCAAGACGAGGAAGCATGTATTGCAATTGGGCAAGTTCAACCTGTAATTTCCCTTCTTTGGAGCGAGCCCTTTGTGCAAAAATGTCTAAGATGAGCTGGGTTCTGTCGATGATTCGGGCATTTATTTCCGTAGAGAGATTTCTTTTTTGACTGGGTGAAAGCTCGTCATTAAAAATGACTATATCTGCCTCCAGTTCATCCACCAGGACATTAAGTTCCTCCACTTTCCCTTTACCTATATAGGTAGCTGGGTGGCGGCGGTCCCTTTTTTGAACGACCGACATCAATACTTCACCCTGAGCGGTTTCTGTTAGTGCTCCTAACTCTTCCATTGAATAATGAAAACGTAAATCCGTATCCCCATTGGTTTGACAGCCAACGAGGATCGCCTTTTCTTTCGTGTCTTTTTGTTCCATAAGGCATCGTTCCTTCCGAAATCTTCTTTCTCCCATCATAACAAAAAAAGGTTGTATACTCTAATTTGCCCAACATTAGAAAAAACTTATTGTAATTTCCCCATATCTTGATATAATCTTACTGTTTTCTAATATCATTATTACTATTTTCATATAGTTAAATAAAATAAAGATTTCAAGGAGAATTCGGATAGATGACATGGGAAGTTTTAAGTATGATTGGAACAATCGCCTTCGCCGTTAGTGGGGCCATTGTTGCGATGGAAGAGGAATATGATATTTTTGGCGTATACATTTTAGGTATTGTCACCGCTTTTGGCGGAGGGGCGATTCGAAACCTATTAATCGGTGTACCTGTATCAGCACTTTGGGAACAAGGGTTATTTTTTCAAATTGCCTTATTATCCATAACTGCTGTGTTTTTATTTCCAAGCAACCTTTTAAAACACTGGCAAAAATGGGGAAACTTATTTGATGCGATTGGCCTTTCAGCCTTTGCCATCCAAGGTGCTCTTTACGCCGTTAAAATGAATCACCCGCTTAGTGCAGTTATTGTTGCAGCGGTGCTAACCGGAATCGGCGGCGGGATTATTCGTGATTTATTGGCAGGAAGAAAACCAATCGTCTTACGATCGGAAATCTATGCAATATGGGCGATATTGACAGGCTTATTTATCGGACTTAAGATCGTGACGCATTCTTGGGAATTGTATTCTCTCTTTTTCCTTGTGACGGTTTTACGCGTCCTCTCCTATACCTTTGATTGGAAGCTGCCGATACGTAAATTTGAGGCCAATTAATAACTAATCCAATAGAAACGGCAGATTGCTTAGAATCTGCCGTTTTTTTGTCTCTAATCTTCTTCAAACACAAGATCATTACTTCTAATTGTCATTAATTCATGCCTGTCATAACTATTTAACATGAGCAGCCTCATGGCCTGGGCGCGGATCGATTTTTCAATGATATTTCGTACATACCTTCCATTTGAAAAACTATTTGGACTTAATACCGCTTTAACCCATATTAAATGTTCTTTTAACTTTTTTTCCGCCTCATGGCTAAACGTGTATTCTCTTTCGATTAACATTCTCGCCGAAATTTCCATTAGTTGATTTATATTGTAGTCAGGAAAATCAATAACTAATGGAAAGCGTGAATGGAGCCCAGGATTAAGGGTCAAGAAATACTCCATTTCACGGGAGTATCCAGCAAGGATAAGAATAAACTCATGCTGCTTATCTTCCATATGCTTAACCAATGTATCGATTGCTTCTTTGCCGAAATCCTTCTCACCGCCGCGCCCCAATGAGTAAGCCTCATCGATGAACAAAATCCCTCCTTGGGCCTTCTTGATTAAATCCCTTGTCTTCTGTGCTGTATGACCAATATACTCCCCCACGAGGTCCGCACGTTCCGCCTCAATTAAGTGTCCTTTTGTTAAAACACTCATTTTTTGAAATAACTTACCTATTAATCTAGCGACTGTCGTTTTACCTGTTCCAGGATTTCCTTTAAACATCATATGGAGGGCTTGTTTTCTTGCTTTTAAACCCATTTCCTCACGTTTTTTATTCACGTAAATCCATGCATAAATTTCCTTTATCATTTTTTTCATTTCTTCCATACCAACAAGAGCCCCTAACTCCTCTTCAATTTCCTTTAGAGCCGAATGCTCAGGTGGAATGTCCTTTGGAACCACCTGAAAGTCAGGTAACTCTTTTGTCATCGTTTTCCCTATTTGTGAATTGAGAACTACTCTTATTTGGCCGTTACTTTTCATTCTGATGGGTTGGTCCAAAGCTTTCACCTCTCATTTTTACCAACAGTTTATATGATGAGTTTTTATGGCCACTCAGAATTTACATTCTGAACTGATTATTTGCACAAAGGAAAGCATAATCCTTCATTTTATATGTATTCAAACTCCCTGAATTTCATTAAAAAAGTTTTTTATAATAAATAAAAAAAGCCCAATAAATGGGCTCCTAACTATGACTTATTGGTTATCCAGTTCAAGCTGCACGTTTCTTTGCGGTGCAAAAGTTGAAATAGCATGCTTATATACTAATTGTTGCTTTCCTTCTGATTCAAAAAGAACTGTAAAATTATCAAAGCCCTTAATTTGGCCTCTTAATTGAAAACCGTTAAGTAAAAAGACGGTAACATGTATGTTATCTTTGCGGCACTGGTTTAAAAATTGGTCCTGAATATTGATTGTTGTTTTCATTTGTATTTCCTCCTCTTTTATCTCTACTAATATGTATTCGATTTTACTTTAAGCTTTCCTTCAACACAATGTGAAATTTCCGTTATTTTTTTTGAGGTGTCCTCCACATTGGTCATATCAAACCATGATACCTCCATTTTGTTCCGAAACCAAGTTAATTGCCTTTTTGCGTATCTTCTTGAATTTTGTTTTAAATTCTCTATAGCCTCTTCTAAAGGTACTCTACCTTCTAAATAGGCATACATTTCTTTGTAGCCAATTGCTTGGATCGATTGACAATCGCGCAAACCCCTTTGATACAAACCTTTTACTTCCTCGATAAGCCCTTCCTCCATCATTAAATCCACTCGATAATTAATGCGCTCATAAAGTTTCTCGCGTTCCATCGATAAACCAACTATTGCTGTATTGTACAAAAGATCTGGTTGTTGTATGCTTTGGAATTCTTGCATCGTCTTACCTGTAAGATGGAAGATTTCAAGTGCGCGAATGACTCTTCTTACATTATTTGGATGGATTTGTGAAGCACTACCTGGATCCACCTCCAACAATTCTTTATAAAGTGCCTCATTCCCTATTTTCTTGACTCTTTCCTCTAGCTTAAGACGATAAGACTCATCGCCTGGTACATCAGAAAATTGATAATCATAAATGACGGACTGTATATACAACCCTGTTCCACCGACAATAATGGGCAGCTTTCCCTTTTTAGCAATCTCACCTATTTTAGCCCGAACAAGGAGTTGAAATTCAGCAACGGAAAAATTTTCAAATGGCTCTTTAATATCAATCAGATAGTGAGGAATACCTTCCATTTCATCCTTTTTGATTTTTGCCGTCCCAATATCCATGCCACGATAGATTTGCATAGAATCTCCGCTGATAATTTCACCATTATAGAGTTTAGCCATTTCGATACTTAACTTTGTTTTTCCGACGGCGGTTGGTCCGATGATCACTAATAATTTTTGTTTTGAATCCAATATTTTCACACTGCCTTATCCCATTTTCAGTGAAAGCAGGTTTATGATTCCACTTCCACCCCTTTATCGTAACATAATTTTTAAAAGCAGTAGAACATCAAACTAGTATATACATAAAAGTTCATTTCTATGCCGTTAATTGGACATGAAATTTATTTCATCCACTTTTATTCCTAAATAGGGATAATTTTCTTGTAAATTTACAAAAGGATAACGGTTCATTTACAAAAGGCTTTCCACCCCCAAATTTATGGTAGACTAACTCGTAGCTTATTTTGAATGAAAAATAGGGAAATTAGGTGAAGGAATATGTTATCTACTTTTGATATAGGTATTGATTTAGGAACTGCAAATATACTAGTTTATAGTAAAAATAAAGGAATCGTTATTAATGAACCTTCTGTTGTGGCGATTGATACAGTGACAAAAAATGTTGTAGCTGTTGGTACAGAAGCAAAGGAAATGATAGGAAAGACACCTGAAAAAATCGTCGCCATTCGTCCCATGAAGGATGGCGTAATCGCAGATTATGATGTAACCACTGAATTGCTAAAACACATTATGCGCAATGCATCCAAAAAGATTGGTTTTGCTGTGCGTAAACCAAATGTCGTTGTTAGTATTCCATCTGGTTCCACAAGTGTGGAAAGAAGAGCGATCCAAGATGCAGTAAGACAGGCTGGGGCCAAAAAAATCAGCTTAATTGAGGAACCAGTTGCAGCCGCAATTGGTGCTGGATTACCTGTCGATGAACCAGTTGCCAATGTGGTAGTGGATATTGGAGGCGGGAATACTGAGGTAGCAATTATTTCCTTTGGCGGGGTAGTTGCATGCCATTCCATTAAAATTGGCGGTGACCGCCTCGATGAAGATATTATTCAACATGTTCGGAAAGAATATAATATCCTAATTGGTGAAAGAACTGCGGAAAACATCAAAATGGAAATTGGTTTTGCTCTCATTGACCATGAAGAACGTTTCATGGATGTCCGGGGTCGCGACCTATTAACTGGACTGCCAAAAACGATTAAACTATCATCCTATGAAATTCGTGTGGCGATCAAGGAAGCACTATTGCATATTTTAGAAGCCATTCGTGCAACCCTAGAGGATTGCCCAGCAGAGCTCAGTGGAGACATCGTCGACAGGGGCGTAATTCTGACCGGCGGTGGAGCATTATTGAATGGGATGGAGGCATGGCTAAGTGAAGAGATAGTTGTTCCTGTCCAGCTTGCCCCAAACCCTCTAGAATCGGTAGCGATAGGAACTGGAAAGGCCCTAATGTATATGAGCAAGCTCCCAGTAGCTGTGAAATAAGCAACTTGGGCGGCAAGATCATTTCCAGAGATTGCACTCATATTAATAGTAATCAAATTAATAGTAATATCAAAGTTGCAGAAAAATCCTTTTCTGCAGCTTTTTTTCTTTTGGGTCGTCATGAATAGCATGTCTACGTTACCCGATTCATTATTTCCCCTCGGTTTCGGGCACGTAGGACCTCTCTACGTGACCATATTCAATGTTTACCCTCGGTTTCGGGCACGTAGAGCCATCCATCTTTTCAATAAAATCACTTAACCAACACTCAAAAAAAAGAACGCACCCTAATAAAATAGGAACGTTCTTTTTAGTTACATCACCCGTTTAAACATTTTCTCCATCTCATAAACCGAATAATGAACAATGATCGGTCTGCCGTGCGGACAAGTAAATGGATCAGATGCTTTCCTCAAATCATCAAGGAGTGCTTGAATCTCATCATTTCGTAAATGCCGATTGGCTTTAATGGATGCCTTGCAGCTCATCATAATCGCTGCTTCTTCACGTAGTTTCTTAATATCCACCTTTTTCATCAATAAAAGCTGTTCAATCATGTCTTCTATGATTTGTTTTTCTTCCCCTTTTGGGAACCACTGCGGATGGGATCGGACAATAAAACTATTTAGTCCAAATTCCTCAAGAAAAACCCCGACCTTTTCAAGCTCAATTTGGTATTCATTTATTTTCAAAAATTCATCCGTCGAGTATTCAAAGGTTAATGGCACAAGCATTTCCTGCAGTTCTGATTGGACTTGCCCAACTTTCTCCCGGAAATACTCATACTTCAATCGTTCCTGGGCCGCATGCTGATCAATGATATAAAGGCCATTTTCATTTTGAGCAAAAATGTAAGTTCCGTGCATTTGTCCAATCGGATATAACCGTGGAACTCTACTCTCGACCGAAACATTTCCTGACTCAACAGTATTCATATTAGGTTCAATCGTTTGATTACTATCATCAGGTTCGTCATCTGAGTCACTAAATGGATTAATAGATTGCCAACTGTCTCTTCCACCCGTCGCTTCATCACGCTGGAAACTCGGTAATTTATTAACAGGTGTCTCAACAGGCACTTCCATCCATGGACGGGTCTCATGAATAGTTGCAGCTGCAACTGGTTGTTTCCATTCAAACTCTTTCTCATCATTTGCCTGTCTTGTACCTTCATCCAGAACCAAAGAAGTTTGTTCTTCCTTCGGTACATCCTTTTTCACCGCTGTATATGCTGTCGGGATAAGGATCTTTGATTTAAACGCTTCTTTTATAATCGAAGTGACAAGCTCATTCAGTTCCGCTTCTTTACTAATGCGGACCTCCATTTTCGAGGGGTGAACATTGACATCAACGAGTAAAGGGTCCATTTCAATATTAAGGAGCACAATCGGGAACCTGCCGATCGGAAGCAAGGTATGATAGCCTTCCTGAATTGCCTTGGCCAATGGATAGTTTTTAATGAATCGGCCATTAATCATCGTCGAAATATAGTTTCTTGAGGCTCTTGTTACCTCAGGCATCGAAGCAAATCCACTAATTTTGTAATCAAGCGAATGGCCGGTGATTGGAACTAATTGCTTGGCGATCCCCATACCATAGATCGATGCCAGCACCTGACGAACATCCCCATTACCATTCGTTTGCAGCAGTTTGCGATCATTATGAATGAGGCGGAAGGCCACCTCTGGATGAGAAAGGGCCAGTCGATTCACGACATCCGTAATATTTCCAAGCTCAGTATGAATCGTCTTCATATACTTCAAGCGGGCAGGTGTGTTGTAAAATAAATCGGTGATCGAGATATCAGTCCCGCGCCTGCTTGAAGCTTTTTCAAACGTTTCTACTTTACCGCCTTCAATCACCAATCGATTTCCAGCACCTTCTCCTGTAGAAGTCTTCATCTCGAGCCGTGAAACCGAGGCAACACTTGGCAGGGCTTCTCCACGGAACCCGAGAGTCCGAATTCGGAACAAATCATTTTCATTTTTGATTTTGGATGTGGCATGACGTTGAAAGGCGAGTAAAACATCCTCTTCCTCGATTCCATTTCCATTATCGGTAATGCGGATTTTGGCGAGGCCCGCTTCTTCTACCTCAATTTCAATCACGGTGCTGCCGGCATCAATCGAATTTTCAACCAACTCTTTTACAACAGATGCAGGCCGTTCGACTACTTCCCCGGCCGCGATTTTATTGGATAAGGCATCATCCAATTGAATAATTTTACCCATTCGGATTCACCCCCTACTTTAACTTTTTCTGAAGCTCGTACAACAGGTTGATCGCCTGAAGTGGTGTTAAATCCAATATATCTAATTCTTTCATTTTCTCGATTACACGTTTCTCTTTCGAGGAGAGTTCCTGCTTTTTCACATCTTTTGGTTCATCAAAGAAAGATAGTTGGGCAGGTTGTTCTTGTACCTCCACTACTTCCGCTACTTTTACCACATCTTTTTTTGGCGTGTCTAGTTGGTTATCAGACTGCTCGAGTGCTGTTAATATTTCATTAGCGCGGCTGATTAATTCTGACGGCAGTCCTGCAAGCTGGGCAACATGAATCCCGTAGCTCTTATCAGCCGGTCCTTCTTTAATTTTATGAAGGAAAACAACTTTTCCATTATGTTCAATCGCACTGACGTGAATGTTTTTTAACTTATCCAGTTCTTCCTCTAAAACCGTTAATTCATGATAATGGGTGGAGAAAAGAGTCTTTGCCCCAATCTGGGTATGAATATATTCAATGATAGCTTGAGCAAGTGCCATTCCATCATAAGTAGATGTACCTCGCCCGATTTCGTCAAACAAAATTAAGCTGTTTTGTGTCGCATTTGAAATCGCATTTTTGGCTTCCAACATTTCAACCATAAAGGTACTTTGTCCTGAGATCAAATCATCCGCGGCACCAATACGGGTAAATATTTGGTCAAAAATCGGCAGTATGGCTTCTGTGGCCGGAACATTACAACCAATTTGGGCTAATATCGAGATTAACGCGATTTGGCGCATGTACGTACTTTTCCCTGACATGTTCGGACCCGTGATCAACATGACTTCGCGCTCGCTGTCCATGAAACAATCATTCGGAACATATTCCTGGGCGTTTAATACCTTTTCAACGACTGGATGGCGGCCTTCCTTTACAACGACCCGGCCTTCCATAGAAAACTGCGGTTTTATATAGTGCCGGTCTTCACTTACTTGAGCAAAACACTGCAAGACATCAAGCTCACTAATCGCTTTTGCCAAGGCCTGTAGGCGCGGGATTTGTTCCTTCACAATTTCGCGAATTTCGGTAAACAACTCATATTCAAGTTCACCGCATTTTTCTTCAGCTTGTAAAATTAATGCTTCTTTTTCTTTTAAATCTGGAGTAATAAACCGTTCTGCGTTCGATAAGGTTTGCTTCCGTTCATACTGACCTTCTGTTAAAAGATGCAGATTCGCCCGGGTAATCTCAATATAGTAACCAAATACACGATTATAGCCAACCTTCAACGATTTAATACCGGTTTTCTCACGCTCTTCACGTTCAAGTTGGGCAATCCACGTTTTCCCGTTCCGGCTGGCATCACGATATTGATCGAGCTGAGCATTGTATCCATCACGAATCATATTGCCTTCTTTTAAGGAAAGCGGTGGATTTTCAACAATCGACTGCTCCAATAGATCTGTGATCTCTTCACATGGGTCAAGAAGATCGGCAATTTGGCTCACTTTTTCATTCTGCATGCCTGCAAGGATTTGTTTCAAGTAAGGGACCTGCATTAAAGAACGTTTTAATTGAACCAAATCACGGGCATTAATATTGCCAAAGGCTACTCTTCCCGCTAATCGTTCTAAATCGTAAACTTCCTTCAGCTTTTCACGAAGTTCCTGACGCTCAAAATAATAAGACATCAAGACTTCAACGATGGTTTGACGTAATTCAATTTCATTCTGATTGATTAACGGTCGGTCGATCCAGTGTTTTAACATTCTTCCGCCCATAGCGGTCATCGTCTCATCAAGGAGCCATAATAATGAACCTTTCTTTCCTTTGGAACGAATCGTTTCCGTAAGTTCAAGATTGCGCTTTGAATAGTAATCAATTTTCATATATTGATGGATTTGATAGGTAGTGACTGGCTGAAGATGGTCCAAACTTCTTTTTTGTGACCGGTATAAATAGTTAAAAAGTCTTGCGATGGATTGCTTTAATTTTTCTTGATTCAAATCTTGAAGTAAATGCGAATAATTGATATCTATTGAACTATTATCTTCAAACGAAATCGCTAGTACATCGCGTTCACGAAGTTTTTTTTGTAATTCTCCGTCAAAACTGCTAGAGACAACGACTTCCTTTGCACTTAATACGGCTAACTCATTTAAAACTTCGTCAAAATTATTCGATAGTAACGTAACCCGGCTTTCACCAGTTGAGATATCATTGTAGGCAAAACCATAGGTTTGGTCATCAAAGCTTGTGATCGAGGCAATATAGTTATTCTCTTTATCATTTAACCCCTTGCCCTCCATCACTGTTCCCGGTGTGATCAATTGGACAACTTCC
Organism: Neobacillus sp. C211; assembly: GCF_051842875.1. NCBI lineage: Bacteria > Bacillati > Bacillota > Bacilli > Caryophanales > Bacillaceae > Neobacillus > Neobacillus sp. C211. The sequence goes on along the minus strand of NZ_JBPXRO010000004.1, from coordinate 74,383 downwards.
CTTTTTACCATCCCTTTGGTCAGTTTCGGGTCTTCCACTTGCTCACAAATGGCCACTTTGTAGCCTTTTGAAATGAGTTGTTCAATATAGTTCGGTGCCGCATGGTAGGGAACGCCGCACATCGGAATCCGGTCATCCGTGCCACCTTGTCTGCTCGTTAAAGTTATTTCTAATTCTTGCGAAGCTTTAATCGCATCGTCAAAAAACATTTCATAAAAATCGCCTAAACGAAAAAATAAAAAGGCATCTTGGTAATCTGCCTTAACTGTTAAGTATTGCTGTATCATCGGCGTATATGCAGCCATAATGACCTCCACTATATAAAGACTTTCGATTTTCTTCGACAAATTATTATACCATAATTCGAGAAAACTTTATTAGGAAGAAAAAACCTAATCGTAGTCAAAATAGAAATAATTAAAATTTCTTAAGAGGAGTAAAAGCATATCCCATAGAATATAATTATTAAGGTAAAACTAGCATTAATTTACAATTGATAATTGTTTTGATTATTGTCTACAGGGGTGGTGGTAATATGGAGGGAGTGTTTGGCCGAAGTAACAAAAACTTTGATTTTGAGATGTTTTCTGCAAGTCACTTTGTTATTATCTCTATCTTACTCTTAGTTTCAGTCTGCCTATTCCTGTTTAGAGATAAATTGAAGGCTAATGAATGGCGACGAACTGAAATCGGGGTCGCTATTTCACTAATCATCATGGAAACGACTTATCATACCTGGATGCTTTTAAATGGAAGTTGGGATGTGAGTCACGCCATCCCATTAGAATTGTGCAGCATCAGTCTGATATTAACCGTCATTTTATTGCTAACTAAGAAAAAAATAATCTATGAGATTTTATTATTCACTGCATTATTAGGCGCATCACAGGCGTTATTAACACCATCATTAAATTATGATTTCCCGCATTTTAGGTTTTTCCATTTCTTTTATACACATTTGATGGAGATCTGGGTGCCGCTTTATTTTACATGGGCAAAGGGATACCGACCGACAATTTGGTCTGTATTAAAATTATGTATCTTTTTGAATGTACTCATGCCGATTATAATGTTGATCAATAAGCTGGTAGACGGAAATTATATGTTCTTAAGTCATAAACCTGACAGTGCAAGTTTATTAGATGTATTAGGACCCTATCCTTGGTACATTTTATCGCTGGAAGGTTTATTAATTGGGCTTAGTTTAATCGTTTGGTTGATATTCCGTGAAAAGGGTGCGAAAAAAAGCGAAGTTACCAGAGACCTGCCAATTCAATAATCTCAACTTTTTATTGACCTTTTAGAATTAACAAATTATAATAAATAACGTTCCTATTTTATTTGTCTCAGTAGCTCAGTAGGATAGAGCAACAGTTTCCTAAACTGTAGGTCGGAGGTTCGAATCCTCTCTGGGACATCTAAAAACCCTTGCCATTGCAAGGGTTTTTTTCTGATTTAACTGTTAATTACTTGGTATAGTTCCTAAATAATTAAATACACCTGTGAAACAAGATTTCGGGGCGTTCCAGGCACCGGAACTATTCCTGATCTAGTACTCCAGTTGTCTCTTGTGAAGACATTTGTTTTTGCGCTTTGGCCACTTGATTGCTTTCATGGTTGAATTCATTGACTTCACTGTATTTTTTAATGTTATCTTGTTTCTGTTCCTTTTTAGTAACAGCTTCCGACTTATTAATATTTACCCCTCCCTATCCTACCAATAACTTTTTGAATTTGACCTGAAAAAAATCTAGTATTACTCTGATTATTAGAGCAACTTTGTCCTAGTGTTAAAAAACGGAATCAATTGTGTATTGTCTTAGCTTCATCATAAAACCAAGCGAGCTCTTATTTACTTCGCATTGGTGTTGTTTGGAAACGAATGGTTTCAAGTACACGAAAGATTGCAACTACTGTATCAAGAGAGGTTAAACATGGAATACCATTTTCAACTGCTTCACGGCGAATTTTAAATCCGTCACGTGCAGGCTGTTTTCCCTTTGTTAGTGTATTGACCACAAGCTGTGCTTTACCATTACGAATTACCTCTAACAAGTTTTCCTCTTCGGATTCGATTTTATTCACAACATTTACAGGAATCCCTTCTTGCTTAAATGCAGCAGCAGTCCCTGCTGTTGCCAGGATTCGATACCCAATGTTATAAAAACGTTTAGCTAGTTCAGCAGCTTCTGCCTTATCTTTGTCCGCAACTGTGAACAATACATACCCGTGGGGCTTGATTGAAGTACCGGCAGCAATAAATCCTTTATACAGTGCTTTTTCCAATGTTGTATCTTGTCCCATAACTTCCCCGGTTGATTTCATTTCGGGTCCAAGTGTTATATCTACTTTTCTTAGCTTTGCAAATGAGAATACAGGGACTTTCACATAAACATTGTTCTCTTCAGGATGAATACCTGATTGAAGCCCGAGCTCCGGTAACGTTTTTCCTAACATTATTTTGGTAGCAAGATTCGCCATAGGAACAAGTGTAATTTTGCTTAGGAATGGCACTGTACGGCTCGCGCGCGGATTAACTTCCAATACATACACTTTACCCTTTGATAAGACGAACTGAATATTAAGTAAACCTACTATTTGAAAACCTTTTGCAATTCTTGTTGTATAGTCAATAATTGTCGCCTTTGTATCTTCTGATAGGCTTTGTGGTGGATACACACCAATCGAGTCACCTGAATGGACACCTGCACGCTCAATATGTTCCATAATACCTGGAATGAATACATTCTCCCCATCAGAGATAGCATCTACTTCCATTTCCTGGCCTGTTAAATAACGGTCAATCAATACCGGCTGATCCTCATGTACTTGGACCGCATTTTTCATGTAATGAAGTAATTCCTCTGTTTGATATACAATTTCCATTGCCCTTCCGCCTAGTACATAAGAAGGCCGAATAAGTACAGGGAAGCCAATTGTCTCTGCAATTTTAACCGCTTCTTCTACAGACTTTGCTGTTTTCCCTAAAGGCTGCGGAATATCCAGAGATGCCAATGTTTTTTCGAACTTTTCACGGTCTTCTGCTGCCTCAAGACACTCAAGCGATGTTCCTAAAATTTTCACACCTCGGCTTGCCAATTCTCCAGCCAAGTTAATCCCTGTTTGTCCTCCAAATTGTACAACAACACCAAGTGGTTTTTCTAAATCAATAATATGCATAACATCTTCGATCGTTAATGGCTCAAAATACAGCTTGTCTGAAATACTAAAATCGGTTGAAACAGTTTCGGGGTTATTATTAATAATAATTGCCTCGTAACCGGCTTCGCGAATAGCCCAGACAGAGTGAACCGTTGCATAGTCGAACTCCACTCCTTGTCCGATACGAATTGGTCCAGATCCAAGTACGATCACACTCTTCTTTTCAGTCACAGCTGATTCGTTTTCATCTTCATACGTACCGTAAAAATAAGGCGTTTCAGATTCAAATTCAGCTGCACATGTATCCACCATTTTATAGACAGGGATAATTCCATTCTCTTTCCGATATTCATAAACTTTACGTTCTGTCATACCCCATAGTTTTGCTATCGTTTTATCTGAGAAACCGATTTTCTTTGCTTCAAGCAAAACCTCTCTATCGCCTTTGTTTTCTTCCATAACCTTCTCAAATTTGACTATATTGTCAAACTTCGCAAGAAAGAAAATATCAATTTGGCTCCACTCATGAATTTGTTCAATCGTTATACCTCTTCTGAGTGCTTCACCTATGTAGAATAAGCGCTCGTCACCCGCAACACGAATACGTTTTTCAATCAATTCGTCATTGATTTGATCGGCATCTTTTAAATTTAGATGATATACTTTTAATTCAAGTGAACGAACTGCTTTTAATAATGACTCTTCGAGAGTACGTCCGATTGCCATTACTTCACCTGTCGCTTTCATTTGTGTACCAAGCTTACGATTGGCCGATTCGAATTTATCAAATGGCCAGCGCGGAATTTTAGTTACCACATAATCTAGGGCAGGTTCAAACGATGCATATGTTCTTTCTGTTACAGGATTCATCATTTCATCTAACGTAAAACCTACTGCAATTTTCGCCGAAAGTTTCGCAATTGGGTACCCTGTTGCTTTTGATGCTAGCGCAGATGAGCGGCTGACACGCGGGTTTACCTCAATGACATAGTATTGGAAGCTCAAGGGATCTAAAGCAAGCTGAACATTGCATCCACCCTCAATCTTCAGTGCACGAATAATCTTTAAAGAGGCATTACGCAATAATTGATACTCACGATCGCTTAAAGTTTGACTCGGTGCTACAACAATTGAATCACCCGTATGGACACCAACAGGATCGATGTTTTCCATGTTGCACACAACAATAGCATTGTCGTTACTGTCACGCATTACTTCGTACTCTATTTCTTTAAACCCGGCAATACTTTTCTCGAGCAGGCATTGGGTAACAGGACTGTATTTTAAGCCGCTCGTTACAGTTTCAATTAATTCCTCTTTATTGTGGCAAATACCGCCGCCCGTTCCTCCAAGTGTATAGGCCGGACGAACAATAACAGGATAGCCGACTTGTTCCACGAATGCATATCCCTCTTCAACCGTATGAATAATTTCACTATCCGGAACTGGTTCATTCAATTCGTTCATTAATGAACGGAACAAATCTCGGTCTTCTGCTTGTTCAATCGCGCTTAATTTTGTTCCTAAAATTTCAACTCCCAGCTCTTCTAAAATACCTGATTTGGCAAGTTCTACGGTAAGATTTAACCCTGTTTGTCCACCTAGTGTCGGTAAAATGGCATCCGGACGTTCTTTATATATGATGGAGCTTACGAACTCAACAGTTAACGGCTCAATGTATACTTTATCTGCCATTTCCGTATCGGTCATAATTGTCGCTGGGTTTGAGTTAACAAGAATGACTTTGTACCCTTCTTCTTTTAATGCGATACATGCCTGCGTGCCCGCATAATCAAACTCTGCCGCTTGTCCAATAACAATTGGTCCTGATCCAATTACTAAAATTGTTTCAATGTCTAAGCGTTTTGTCATCGTTCGTCCCTTCCTTCTTCCTTGCTTCCATTAATTCAATGAAACGGTCAAATAAATAGTTTGCGTCTTCTGGTCCCGGGGATGCCTCAGGATGGTATTGGATAGTAAAAGCTGGATATTTGTCATGCTTTAACCCCTCAACTGTCCCGTCATTTAATGCAATATGTGTTACTGATAAATCAGTTCCTTCTAAAGAATCCATACAAACTGTATACCCATGGTTTTGCGAGGTAATTTCAACGCGATTTGATTCTAAATTTTTAACAGGATGGTTTGACCCGCGGTGGCCAAACTTCAATCTTTCTGTATCTGCTCCGCATGCAAGGGCGACCAATTGATGACCTAAGCAAATGCCGAACAATGGTATTTTCCCAAGCACACCTTTAATCATTTCAATTCCTTCTGTTATTTCTTTCGGATCCCCAGGCCCATTACTTAACATGATGCCATCCGGATTTAGATTAAATATTTTTTCTGCCGTTGTATCATACGGAACGACTATAACATCACAGTTGCGCAGCGTTAACTCCCGTAAAATACCGTGCTTCATTCCGTAGTCGACTAGCACGACTTTAAAACCTCTTCCAGGACTCGGATAGGAACGTTTTGTTGATACTTGTTTCACCTGATCTCTCGTCCATTCTGCTTTCTTTAAATCTGCCACTACTTCTTCAACAATAACATCCATGCTGCAGATTCTTCCTTTTAGAATCCCATGCTCGCGGATTTTTCTTGTAAGCTTCCTTGTATCAATTCCCGCTAAACCTGGAATATCTTTGTCCTTTAAATATTTATCAAGTGGAAATTGACTACGGAAATTTGACGGTATTTCGCAAAATTCTTTTACAATCAAACCATTAATTGTTGGTTCAATTGATTCAAAATCATCACGATTAATTCCATAGTTACCAATAAGCGGGTAAGTCAATGTAACAATTTGACTGCAATAAGAAGGATCCGACAAAATTTCCTGATAGCCGGTCATCCCTGTGTTAAATACAACTTCACCTATCAATTCCTTCTCACTGCCAAATCCTTTTCCAACAAATACAGTACCATCTTCTAAAATGAGTTGACGTTTCATACCATTACACTCCTTCCTTCCATACGCATTATCCTTCTACCCCGCAATCGTTTGATTAACCCTGTTGATCTTCTCTTCCTCGTAAAAGGAGGGTTCATTTTATAGTAATTGGAGGGCATCACGAGCATTTCCAATGATTTACAAATTGAAGTATTTCCGCTAAAAATTCTAATATTGCGTAAAGTTAGAACTACTTTATTCCTAATTTGTATTTTTTACAGGTCATTCCCTATAATCTCCTTATTTGCCACTATAATGTATTATATAAATAAGAAAAATTGTCCACTATTATTGGGTTCATCTATTATATAATCCTTTCATTCCTTTTCATTTAGAAAAACAAACTTGGTTATTTATTGCTGATCGAACTCCTCCGTATAGAATTCTCCCACAACATAATATTGAGTTTAAAAATTGTACCTTTTCTTTTGTTTAAATAGAATTTTATTTACAGTTGTTTTTGCTAAAATGAATAATTGTTATTTTCACAAATTCATTCCTTGCAAATAAAAATCTACTAGTAAATGCAAAAGGCGTTCATTTTGATAGGGACAAGTTGAGGTTAAAACGTACATTTTTTTGATATAAAAAAACGCCACCGTTAAGGTGGCGCAATGGTATCGGTTTTTCAACAGCCTGACAGACCTCAAAGGTCTGTTTTTGTTTGGTTTTTTAGAATTAAATTAAACAAGCAAATCAATAAGATTTATCCTTCTAATAGTAAAGAGTGAGGATCCTCCAACAATTCTTTCACTGCAACTAGGAAGCTAACAGCTTCTTTTCCGTCTACAATTCGATGGTCGTAAGAAAGGGCAATATACATCATCGGACGGTTTTCCATTCGTTCACGATCAATCGCTACTGGCCTTATTTGGATCTTATGCATACCGAGAATTCCCACTTGCGGGCTATTCAAGATTGGCGTTGACATTAATGAACCGAAAACTCCGCCATTTGTAATCGTAAATGTTCCACCTTGCAAATCATTTAAAGTAAGGGCATTATCACGAGCTTTTTTACCGAGATTACTGATTTCTTGTTCGATTTCGGCAAAGTTTTTCTGGTTCGCATTGCGTACAACCGGTACGACCAACCCCTCTGGTGCTGCCACGGCAATTCCGATATCATAAAACTTCTTCAAAATCAATTCATCGCCTTGAATTTCAGCATTTAAAAGCGGGAATTGCTTCAAAGCCGAAACCACGGCTTTTGTAAAGAACGACATGAACCCAAGACGAACCCCATGTTTTTCAAAAAAGGCATCTTTCCGCTTCGTGCGTAAATCCATGACAGCAGACATATCCACTTCGTTAAATGTAGTTAACATTGCCGCTGTATGCTGGACTTCTACTAAGCGTTTAGCGATGGTTTGACGCCGGCGGGACATTTTCACACGTTCTACTGGTTTGTCAAACTCTTCATCTATTTGTTGTACGACAGGTTTAGGGCTGGTCTTTTCCAACCTTGGTTCTTCTTTAACCGCAGGTGTATGTGTATATGCTTTTACATCCTCTGTTCTAACTCTGCCAAGTGGATCACGGCTGCTTACTTGATGTAAATCGATTCCCCGTTCTCTTGCCAATTTTCTTGCCGCTGGTGAAGCAATTGGACGTAGGGCTTTCGAAAGTTCTGGCTCAGGTTGGTTGCTTTGTTGATTATAAGTTTCTTCTGCCGGTCTTTCCGGAGCTGCAACTGGAACAGTTGGAGTGCCTGGAGTGGCTCCTGCAGCCGTATTCTCTTCGATAATCGCAATTACATCGCCTACTTCGACGATATCGCCCGTCTCTTTTAATAATTTTGAAACTATACCTGAGTATTCGGTATTTAATTCGATATTCACTTTGTCTGTTTCCAGTTCAACAACACTATCTCCTTTGGTCACTTTATCACCAATGTTAATGAGCCATTGTGAAATGGTTCCTTCTGTAATGGATTCTGCCAGTTCTGGTACTTTTATTTCTATCATGTGGTGTATCCTCCTAGGTATGATGGTAAGTCTCCTATTATGCTTGTATTTCAACTATCGTAATTTGTGAGTGATAATGGTTAGTTAGAACTAAAATCACTTTCTTGTTTCTGAGTATCTACTAGACTCTATATAGTTCAAAGCCTGTTGGATAATGCGCTCTTGTTCCTTTTTATGAACGATTGGATCACCGCCTGCCGTACTTGAACGCTCCTGACGTCCAATGTAACCAACTGTCAGGCTTCCGGGAGCAAGATCAAAGAGAATTGGGGCGATATAGTGCCACGCACCCATATTTTTCGGTTCTTCCTGTACCCAAATTATTTCCTTCAAGTTTGGGTAACGCTTCAAGATTGCTTCTACTTTTTCCTGAGGAAATGGATACAATTGTTCGATTCGAACGATGTGTAACTCTTCTAAGTTTCGATTTTCTTTCTTTGCATCGACTTCTACAGCCAAATCGATGGCCATCTTACCAGTTGTTAATACTAAACGCTTTACCTTATCTATCTCTTTTCCGAGCTGAGGCTGTTCCACTACTGTTTGGAAATGGCCTTCGCTTAGCGCAGTACCTGGAGAAGCGACCAACGGGTGACGAAGCAGACTCTTTGGCGTCATGATCACCAATGGCCGAACAAACTCTGTTCCTAAGATGGATGCTTGACGGCGTAAAATATGAAAATATTGGGCCGCACTTGTCAAGTTGGCGACTGTCCAGTTGTTTTCAGCAGCTAATTGTAAAAAGCGTTCCGGACGGGCACTGGAATGCTCCGGACCTTGGCCTTCATACCCGTGAGGCAACAGGAGGATAAGCCCTGATTTTTGCCCCCATTTTGCTCTTGCGGATGAAACAAATTGATCATAGAGGGGTTGTGCTGTGTTGGCAAAGTCGCCATATTGTGCTTCCCACATGACAAGTGTTTCAGGAGCAAATACATTATATCCATATTCAAAACCTACAACCGCTGCTTCCGACAGCGGGCTATTATGAACCGCAAACGAAGCTCGTGTTTGCGGAAGCTGGTGCAGTGGTGAATAGGTATCGTTTGTTTCCGTGTCGTGGAGCACAATGTGCCGCTGCGCAAACGTTCCACGCTCAGAATCTTGGCCGGTTAGACGAATCGGCGTCCCATCTTTTAACATCGATGCAAATGCCAGCACTTCTGCTACCGCCCATTCTACTTTCCCGTTCTCTTCTAGTGCCGAATTGCGGCGCTCCAGAATCCGCTTTAATTTTGGATAAACATGAAAACCATCCGGCCATTTCAGCAAATCTTGGTTTATTTCACGAAGGGTATCAAGGGGCACGCTTGTTTCCACCGGTGGAATTCCTTTGGCGATCACCCTCGGAACCTCTACTTCTGCAAGGGGTTCACTCTGCTTCTTCTCGGACGCTTTTTCAAACTCAGCTTGCAACATTTCTTGCACGCTGCGGTTAATGTGCTCAACTTCTTCTTGTTTGAGAATGCCACTATTTTGCAACTGTTTGGAATAAACCGCTCTTACCGTTGGATGGTTCGCGATTTTTTTGTAAACCTGTGGCTGGGTGACCGCTGCATCGTCCATTTCATTATGACCAAATCGCCGGTACCCAACTAAATCAATCAAAAAGTCCTTTTGGAACCGAGTTCGGTATTGATAAGCCAGACGAACTGCAGCCAGACATGCTTCTGGATCGTCCGCATTTACATGTACAATCGGAATCTCAAATCCTTTTGCTAAGTCACTCGAATATCTCGTTGAACGAGAATCGTGACTATCTGTCGTAAAGCCGACCATGTTGTTGGCAATGATGTGGATGGTTCCACCTATTCGATATCCTTTTAACCCGCTTAAATTCAAGGTCTCCGCTACAATCCCCTGACCCGGAAAGGCTGCATCCCCATGGACTAAAATCGCAAACGCCCTCTTAACATCCTGCTTAGGGTAACCGGCAGACTTTCGTTCTTCTTGGGCAGCTCTTGCAAAACCTTCGACTACCGGATCGACAAATTCAAGATGACTCGGATTATTAGCTAAAGTAATACGTGCGCGAACGTTTCCGGGGCCTTCCATGAATCGATTTCGCCCTAAATGGTATTTCACATCTCCAGTCCAGCCCTCACTAATGTCGACCAAATCTTCTGACGGACCCTGTTGTTTGGCAGACGAGTGCTGAAATTCAGAGAACATTTTTCTGTATGGTTTGTTTAACACATGCGCAAGGACACTTAGGCGGCCGCGATGCGCCATTCCAATCACGACATTATGCGCTCCATCCCCGACACCTTCGTGCACAGCTTCATTCAGCATGGGGACAAGCATGTCAACGCCTTCAATGGAAAATCTCTTTTGACCGACAAAGGTTTTATGCAAAAATTGTTCAAATCCTTCAACCTCTGTCAAACTCTGTAACAAGTTCGTTTGTTCTTCTTTAGATAAGGAGCGATGCAAGGAACCTGTCTCCACCATTTGAGTTAACCATGCTCGTTCATCCATATGTTGCACATGGTTAAATTCATAGGCTAGTGTTGAGGTATAAATACGCTTTAAATGGTTGATAGCATCCCATGCGGTTTGAATACCTGCTGGTGCCTCCTCCCAAACAAGTTTGGATGGAATCGCTTTCAGGTCTTGCTCACTTACCCCATGTTTTTCTGGATTAAACAACTCTTGATTTTGTGGATTCCCCTCTAATGGGTTCATGTTTGCCGCTAAATGACCGTTTGAACGAATATCTTCAAGCAGTTTTACCACTTTAAGTACTTTCTGTATATTTATGGAATTATTAGGATTGACAGATTCATTATTGATGGTTTCTTCGGTATGACTTGATTCAAAAGACAAAGGTGAGCCCCATTTAATAAAAAGCTCTTTTAATTTTGGATCAAGGGTGTCTTCCCCGTTCGTGTACCGCTCATATTGTTCGATTACATAGCCCAGGTTTGGACCATTAAATTTCCGCCATGGATTATGTTCGTTTTTTTGTACTCCCATTCCCAATTCCCCCATTGTTGTGTTACTTTATATGTTTTGTTTCGGACTATTTAGTGAAGTAATTATCAATTGCTTTAGGTTAAGGATAATGTAATAATTGAAATAAATAAAATGCTAAAAAATTATATTAATCTATAAAAAATATTTATATCAGATAGATGGGTGGAAAAATGGATTATCGTGACTGGGAAATACTAAAGGTGCTTTATCATCAAAAGAATCTAACAAAAACTGCTCGCCTCTTATTTCTTACTCAGCCCGCGTTAACGACTCGATTAAAGCATATGCAGGAAGAACTAGGCGTTAAAATCGTAACTCGTGAAAGCAGAGGAGTGCATTTTACCCCACAAGGAGAATATCTTGTTCATTGTGCTGAGGAGGCCCTTGCTCATTATGAAAAGATTAAAGAAAATGTCCAAAATATGAGTAATAATGAAAGTGACGAAGTGGTAGGTACGTTGAAATTGGGAGTATCCAATTTTTTCGCGAATTATGAACTTCCCTATGTTTTGAAATTATTTAAAATGCAATATCCACATGTGGAATTCAAAGTGGTTACAGGGTGGAGCAGAGACGTAACACAACTTATACACAATAAGGATGTTCATATCAGCTTTGTTCGAGGGGACTATGGTTGGCGGGGATTATCAAAACACCAATTATTTGAGGAAGACATATGCATTGCGTCAATGGATGAGATTGATATAACGGATCTCCCTCGTCTTCCTAGAATCGAATATAGAGGAGATTATTTATTAAAATCAGTAATTGATCATTGGTGGGGTGAAAATTATTCGCAAGCACCCTTTATTAGTATAGAAGTTGACCAAGTTGATACGTGTAAGGAAATGGTTATAAATGGTTTAGGCTATGGCATCCTGTCTAGCAGGGTTCTTACCGGCATAGAAGATTTACATAAAATCCACCTACTTGATCAAGAAGGAAATCCTATATTGCGAAGAACGTGGATGTATTATCATAAGGAATCTCTGGAATGGAATGTTGTTAAGGCATTTGTACGCTTTATTGAAAACTTTGATTGGAAGGACAATTGAATTTAACAAACTGGACAAAGGTTAGCTTAATCATAATAGACCACTCCATAAATAGCTGCTCCATTAAGAAAATCCTTCTAAAATGTATCATATTTTTTACCCCCTCCTCTAGTTGTGAGAAGGGGGTAAAAGTATTAATTTACCTATTTTTTTACAAGATTGGGTTCATTATTAGTGGAAAATCGATTTAACTGATCCATCAGATTTGTTAGCATTTCTTCTGTAAACGCACCCATGCTGAAGTTGACTAATGCACGGAGAGGCATATATTTCATCATGGCTTCCATCATTTCGGCAGCATCCCCTTCATTCGCACCTAAATCTGGGAATGGATTGTGTTTATTTATTAGTTCCGTTGCCAACGTCCCTAAAAGCGGGTCAGCAAGCAAATCACCAACTAGGGTATTGCGATGAACCTGCTTTTTAATGGAAACTGTTGATTGAACAACGATGCTATCTTTAAGGACAATCTCTTGCGACGATTCTCCTACTAAAATTTCAAACTCTCCTGTTTCCACATGCCAGTCTTTCATTTCCACATTATAGTAAGCAAATGCCCGGTTATTTAATAAGAACGTAACCGTTTTTTCCTCACCTGGCTGCAAGTCTACTTTTTCAAAGCCTTTCAGCTCTTTTTCAGGTCTGTTAACACTGCTCTTTACATCTTTTACATAAAGCTGCACAATCTCTTTTCCAGCTCGATCACCTGTATTTTTAACGATTACACTGACTGCCACAGTTTCGGTATCTTGAATCTCTGTTTGACTGATTGAAAGATTGCTATATTCAAAGGTAGTGTAGCTTAATCCAAATCCGAACGGGAATAGAGGTTCAACTTTTTTCGTATCATAGTATCTATAACCGACAAAAATACCTTCCTTGTATTCCACTTTGTCTCCTTCTCCCGGGAAGTTCAAGAAAGAAGGGTTATCGCTTAATTGTTTAGGGAACGATTCTGCCAATTTTCCGCTCGGATTTGCATCGCCAAATAATAAATCTGCGATGGCACCTCCAAGTGCTTGTCCGCCTAAATAAGATTCAAGTATACCTCTTACATTTCCAATCCATGGCATTTCAATCGGTGAGCCGTTGCTTAACACAACAATGATATTGTGGTTCACTTCCGCAACTGCTTCGACTAATACACGGTGGTTTTCCGGCATGCGCAAATGTTCGCGGTCATAGCCTTCCGATTCATAACGATCAGGAAGTCCGGCAAAAAGGATCACCGTATCTGCTTGAGCCGCCACTTCTTTTGCTTCTGCAATTAGCGCTCCATCGATTTCGTCAGAGTCGAGACTGTATCCTTGTGCATATAACACATTCGTGTGCTTACCAGCAGTTTTTTCGATTTCTTCCACAATGTTTTCAAGCTTTGTCGGTTTTACATGAGAACTTCCCCCGCCTTGATATCTTGGCTTTTTAGCAAATTCTCCAATAACGGCAATGGTTCCTTCTTTTTTCAGCGGAAGAATAGCTTCTTCATTTTTTAATAACACCATGCTTTCCCTTGCCATTTCTCTAGCAAGCTGGTGATGGGCATCCTTGTCATAGACAGCATTTTCTTTTTTATGATCAACGGCCATAAAAATAATCCGCAATAATCGTTCAACTGCTTTATTGAGTTTTTCTTCAGACAATTTACCGCTCTTCACAGCGTCGACAATCTTTTGGTCACCGATGCCATTACTAGATGGCATTTCAAGTTCCAATCCGGCTGCCAATCCTTCTGCACGTTCATTCACCGCACCCCAGTCGGAAACAACAAAGCCTTCAAAGCCCCATTCATCTTTCAGAATCTCATTTAACAAATATTCATTTTCAGATGCGTATTCACCGTTTACTTTGTTGTAGGAGCACATAACTGTCCATGGCTGGGACTGTTTGACCACGCCTTCAAAGCTGGCCAAATAAATTTCGCGCAATGTTCTTTCATCAACAACAGCATCCGTTGACATCCTGCGGTGCTCCTGGTTATTAGCTGCAAAGTGTTTCAAAGATGTTCCGACTCCCTGGCTTTGAACCCCTTTTACATGGCCCGCCGCCATTTCTGAAGCTAAATAAGGATCTTCAGAGAAATACTCAAAGTTTCTTCCACAAAGCGGTGAACGCTTAATATTCACTCCAGGTCCAAGCAAAACTGCTACATCCTCTGCCTGGCATTCTTCTCCTAGAGCTATCCCTACTTTTTCAATGAGTTCGCGATTCCAAGAGCTGGCCATTCCGGCCGCTGACGGAAAACAAGTGGCAGGAACACTGTTATAAATCCCCAAATGGTCTGAACCCTCTGCCTGCTTACGCAAACCGTGGGGTCCGTCTGTCACCATAAGAGATGGAATCCCTAGTCGTTCAATCCCTTTTAAATGCCAGAAATCTAATCCAGAGCATAGGCTCGCTTTTTCTTCTAATGTCATTTGTGAAATTAATTGTTTGATATCTCGCATTGTGAACCTCCTAATATGGTTAATAGAAAACGCTTTCTATTTTTATATTGTATTAATTTATCTCTGTTAGTTATGGTAATATTTATCGAAAAATAGTATTATCTTATTAACTAAATGAAATAATATTGAAATTCGTTTACTTTAAAAGGGGAACTAACTAAACATGCCATATCTTAATAGAGACCACTTAGAGTATATTTGCAGGCATATGAATGAGACTTTCAAAATTCCCTTTTTCCTACTTGATTCAAAAGGTGAATTACTTTTTGAATCATCATCAGGTTATAGACAAAACCCACTATACCATGCAAAAATAGACTATTTAAGTCAGCTAATGAAGAATGATGATTCATCAGAATACCCGATAATCAAATCGACTAAATTACTTGAAAATTACTTGATTGTTAATTTACAGGGTGGCGATACATTCCAAGGGAGTATTATTGGAGGTCCATCCGTTTTTACTAATTACTCTGAAGACATGATAAGAAGGATGAATCATGACCTTGGATTTTTTATCGATCAAGAGTTCATTATTCTTTACTATCAATCACTTCCAGTTATGAAGCTACATGACTTGACACGTGCCGGTATCCTTGTCCACTATATGATCTATCATCAATTACTTAATACAGACTATGTTATCAAACAAAATCAAATAATGGGTGATCAGGAGGTTCTTACTGAAAGTCCCGATTTGGAAATATCTTTAAGACGTCAAAATACTAAATTCCATCATGATTATTTAATTGAAAAGAAACTTTTTGGAGCAATAACAAAAGGAAAAAAAGAGGAACTGTTAAACTATTTGAACATCGCTAATGAAGAATTTGAATATGGAGTCCTATCAAAGAATAGTCAATTAAGAAGTGAAAAGAATTTAACCATTTCAGGCATTACCTTAGCCACTAGAGCTGCAATGGAAGGCGGTTTATATCCAGAAATCGCCTATTCCTTAAGTGATATATATATTCAAAGACTCGAAGAATTACAGGATATTCACGAGGTAAAGAAATTAATGGAAAAAGCATTTGCTGACTTTGCTGAAAGAGTTCATACCAGCCAAATTGAACAGTATTCTAAACCTATCTCACTCTGTCAGAATTTTATTTTTAACCATGTATATGAAAACATTACATTGTCTCAATTATCAGAACTGGTACAATTGACTCCAAATTATTTATCCTCGCTTTTTAAAAAAGAAACAGGAGTTTCTTTGAGCGAATATATTCAAAAAGTGAAAATAGATGAAGCAAAAAATTTATTAACATTAACTTCCTCTTCTCTATCCGAAATTTGTACGCTATTAAACTTTACGGATCAAAGCTATTTTATAAAAGTGTTTAAGAAATTTGCAGGAGTTACCCCCAAGCATTTTAAAGATAATCCTGTAAATTAAAGAGACCGTGTATATCTGCCACGGTCTCATCAAAAATTATAAATGAATCTGTGGTGTTTTTATCTCATATTCCCTTCCCATTTCTCAGGATGTATTGATATTTTTTGTGAAAGATCGATCTTTTAGACCAATCAGTTGGAGGACTCTTTACATTACCGCTTTATTTGACCCAGTAGAAACCATGGTTTTAGCCGATGGCATATTTGCAATAAATACGCCTAGTAATACCAAAATACCGCCAATGATTTGATTCAGCAAGATATGATTCCCTAAAATAAAATGAGAGGCTAGGATGGCGACAAACGGCTGGATATTCATGAACATTGAAGCTGTACCTGC
Organism: Neobacillus sp. C211; assembly: GCF_051842875.1. NCBI lineage: Bacteria > Bacillati > Bacillota > Bacilli > Caryophanales > Bacillaceae > Neobacillus > Neobacillus sp. C211. Next base: position 58,086 of record NZ_JBPXRO010000004.1, on the reverse strand, counting down.
ACCAACTTTAGCTACGCCTTTATTCCACCAAAATCCGGCAATACCTTGCGCCATGATCCCAGCAAAAATTAACAAAATCCACATAAAAAGAGAATGGCTGATGACAGAGCCGCTCACAAAGTTTTCGACTCCGGCAGCAGGAATCATTAGTACACTTCCTAGTACGGTTGAGTATATTGTAATAATAAATGTGTTCATAGTTTTTGATAAACCTCGGATAAATAATATACTAATCGAGAGGCAAAGCATGGCGATTAGTATGTTAAAATCTCCCCATGAGATTCCCAAACCGCCATTTGCTACACCAATAATTGAAAAAACACCAATTAAACTAATAATGGCTCCTGCCGATTTTTTAACGGTAAACTTGACCTTAAAGATGATTCGTTCCAATAGAATTGTCGCTATCGGTGCCAAGGAAATTATTAATGAGGCGTTAGCTGGTGTTGTATGATGGAGACCCGTAAAGTAGAAGGTTTGATTTAACAGGGTTCCAAAGATTCCCACACCAATGAGGTATTTCCACTCTGAAATGGTGGGACGCTTCATTCCTTTATGAATCATGGCAACGATTATCAAAAAAAGTGAGGTAAAGCAAATTCGAACGGTTGATAAAAAAACTGGTGAAAATCCTTGTAGTAAATAGGAACTGACCGGATAATTACACCCCCATAAAACAGAAACCAAAAAGAGACTAATAAAAGCTTTTATCATACTACTCGACATTTACCATAGACAACCCTTCTCAAAATGTTTTTGTTGGTGACTTTTATTAGTATAGCATGGTATTTCGCTTATCGAAATACTTATCAATGGGAATTTTCATTTATCTTTCCTGACACTTCGTTTTATAGAGATTGATGGCGTAAAGGATCACGATTGTGAACTTGTTATTGCTTGGAAAAAAACAATATAAATCCAACTATTCTCAGCACTTTATAGATGTTATGATAAAAAGTTGACCCCTTTTATGGAGTCAACTTTTTTGTTAATTAATCTTAAATTGCTTTCTATCTAACTCATAAACTATTAAATCAATAAAGTCTTGTTGTAAATTTAACTCAATGGCTTTATTTAATGTTTCCAGCAATTGTGCAATGCTTAGTTTCTTCATTCAGAAACACCATTTAAAGATAGCGGTCTACTCTTATTTAATAAGGTATATTATGATGATTTGTTTTTATTATAAATATCAAAAGCTACTGCAGCTAATAATACAAGCCCTTTAATACCTTGCTGCCAATCTATTCCTAAACCTAGGATGGACATCCCGTTATTCATGACACCCATAACAAGTCCACCAATAATAGCCCCTGGAACCGTACCTACTCCACCATATGCTGATGCCCCGCCAATAAAACATGCTGCAATCGCATCAAGTTCAAAAAGATTTCCAGCTCTAGGTGTTGCAGCATTTAATCGAGCTGCAAATAGAAGCCCAGATAGAGCCGATAACACTCCCATGTTTACAAAGACCCAGAATGTAACCCGCTTTGTTTTGACCCCTGATAAACTGGCTGCTTTTTCATTTCCACCTATCGCGTAAATGTGACGTCCTGCAATTGTTTTTGTTGTAATAAATTGATAAGCCAATATTAATAAAGCCAAGATAACTAAAATATTAGGAATTCCTTCGTAAGTAGCAAGAACATACACAAATACATTAATTAAGGCAACTATTGCAATAATCTTCAAAATGAAAATTCCTATAGGTGAAACATCTAAATTGTATTTTATTCCAGCTTTTCTAATTTTCAATTCATTGAAGATTAGAATGACAGATAGCAGAGCTCCAATGACAAGAGTTAAAATATGAAGGTTCGCTCCACCAAACACATCTGGAATGAAACCTGAGCTAATTTTTTGAAATGTTTCAGGAAATGGGGCGATTGATTTGCCCTCCAACACAACCATGGTCAATCCTCTAAACAAAAGCATTCCTGCTAGAGTAACAATAAACGCAGGAATTTTGACATATGCCACCCAAAACCCTTGCCAAGCGCCAATAAGTGCACCAATTAATAATGAGATTATTATTGCGGCAGAGATTGGAACTTCATAATTAACCATTAAAATAGCAGATATAGCTCCGACAAAGGCTGCTATTGAACCAACCGATAGATCAATATGTCCGGTAATAATAACTAAAATCATACCTATTGCCAATACTAAAATATAGCTATTTTGCAAGATTAAGTTTGTAATATTTAATGGTCTTAATAAAATACCATCTGTTAGAACTTGAAAAAGAATCATAATTGAAACTAGTGCCAAAATCATACTGTATTGTCTCAAATTATTTTTGAAAAGTTGTAAAATGTGATTTACTTTTGGTTCACGAACTGCAACTTTCTCGTTTTCAGCCGTTTTATGCGTTAACGATTGCATGTTTTGCTACCCCCTAAACCATACTTTTGGTCATATATTTCATAATTCGTTCTTGAGTTGCTTCTTCTTTTAAAACTTCTCCTGTTATTCTGCCTTCATTCATTACATACACTCGATCACAAATCCCAAGAATTTCTGGCAGCTCTGAAGAAATGACTAAAATCCCTTTTCCATCTGCAGCCAACTGGTTAATGATTGTGTAAATTTCATACTTTGCGCCTACATCAATACCTCGAGTAGGTTCATCTAAAATCAGGATGTCAGGCTCTGAAAAGATCCATTTACTCAATACAACTTTTTGTTGATTTCCACCACTCAGATTTCCAGTTTTCTGATGAATACTAGGAGTTTTAATTTTTAATTTTTCACGGAATTTTTCCGATTCAATAATTTCTTGGTTCTTATTAATAACAAATTTGTTGGTTATCTTTTTAAGGCTGGCTAATGTAATGTTTTGTTTAATATCATCCATTAAGATTAACCCGTTAACCTTTCGATCTTCAGAAACATAAGCGATTCCATGTTCGATTGCCTGACTAACATTATTCAAATGGATTTCTTTACTATCTTTATATATTTGTCCCGTTATTTTCTTTCCATACGATTTCCCAAAGATACTCATTGCCAACTCTGTTCTTCCTGCCCCCATCAAGCCGGCAATACCAACAATCTCACCTTTACGAATATGAATATTCACATTATCAATTAATTTTTGATTTGTATGCATTTCGTGAAAGACATTCCAATTTTTCACTTCAAAAATAGTATTTCCAATTTTCGCATCCCTTTTTGGATAGCGATTCGTTAATTCTCTTCCTACCATACCCTTGATAATTCTGTCTTCTGAAATTTTGTCTATTTTCATATCTAGAGTTTCTACGGTTTGGCCGTCTCGCAAAATTGTGATGGAATCCGCTACTTTGGAAATTTCATTTAATTTATGCGATATAATAATGGCTGACATTCCCTGTTTTTTAAACTCTAATAAAAGATTTAATAGGTTTTCACTATCGTGTTCATTTAATGCAGCAGTAGGTTCATCCAATATTAATAATTTTACATTTTTAGATAGTGCCTTCGCTATTTCCGTTAATTGTTGTTTCCCTACACCCAAGTCTGCGATTTTTGTATTTGGTGATTCGTTTAAACCTACCTTTGTCAGCAGTTCTCTCGTCCTTAACACTGTTTCATTCCAATTGATAATTCCATTTTTCGCTTGTTCGTTACCAAGGAAAATATTTTCAGCAATCGATAGATATGGAATCAATGCCAGCTCTTGATGAATAATAACAATCCCTAATTCTTCACTTTGTTTGATGTTCTTAAATTTACAAACTTTCCCATCAAACAGAATATCCCCAGTATATGAACCATGTGGATAGACACCACTCAATACTTTCATTAAAGTGGATTTCCCAGCCCCATTTTCTCCACATAAAGCGTGAATTTCGCCCTCTTTTATCTTTAAATTTACATTTTGAAGTGCTTTGACGCCTGGAAACTCTTTTGTAATATTCCTCATTTCTAAAATTATCTTTGACATGTTTCACCACAACCTCGCAATTTTATAAAATGATTTAGTGACGGTTCTTTAACTGTCACTAAATCATTTTAATCACTAATTATTTACTTAGTTCTTCCTTTTTGTAATATCCAGAGTCAACTAAGACAGATTCATAGTTTGCTTTATCAACTGAAACCGGTTCTAGCAGATATGAAGGAACGACTTTTTTACCATTGTCGTACGTTTTGGTATCATTTACTTCAGCTTTTTTGCCCTTTAAAACGGCATCAGCCATAGAAACAGCTTTTTTAGCCAATTCTCTTGTGTCTTTAAACACTGTTTGTGTCTGTTCACCTTTTATTATTGATTTAATAGAAGCTAGTTCAGCATCTTGTCCAGTAATAATAGGAAGTGGTTTAGTAGCTGATCCATAACCAACTCCTTTTAAAGATGATATGATTCCGATACTGATTCCATCATAAGGTGATAAAACGGCATCTACCTTGTCAGTGGTATAGTGGGCACTTAATAGATTATCCATCCTAGCTTGTGCAACTGCACCGTCCCATCTTAATGTGGCACCTTGTTCAAATGACTTTTGACCGCTTTTTACGACTAATTTCCCCGATTCAATATAAGGCTTTAATACGGACATTGCCCCATCAAAGAAGAAATAGGCATTATTATCATCTGGTGATCCTGCAAACAACTCGATATTAAATGGGCCCTTTCCTGCCTTTAAACCTAATTTTTCTTCAATATAAGTGCCTTGTTGAACACCGACTTTAAAGTTGTCAAATGTTGCATAATAGCTGACATATTTACTATTTTTAATTAAACGATCATATGCAATGACTTTAATTCCTTGCTTGTTTGCTTTGTCTAAAACATCTGTTAAGGCTTCACCGTCAATTGACGCAATTACTAAAACGCTTACACCCTTCGTAATCATATTCTCAATTTGAGATACCTGATTCTCTACTACGTCTTCTGCATATTGCAAGTCCACTTTATAGCCTAACTTTTCAAATTCTTTTTTCATATTTTGACCGTCACTTACCCATCTTTCCGATGACTTTGTAGGCATCGCAAGTCCTACAAATCCACTATCTCCACTTGTACTTTTACTTCCACATGCTGCCAACGAAAATAATAATGTAATTAACATAATTACTGACAACAACTTTTTCATCTGAATCGCCCCTTTTGTTTTTTCATAGTTAAAGTTTTATTACTTGCTATGAATATATCACCCTGTCATTTTTTCGTCTTTTCAATAAAACAACTATTTTTATAAAAATACAACTTAACTTGAAGCGCTTTCAAAAAAACTTCATTTAAAAAAAACAAAAATCACTCTCTAGGCTTGAAAGCACTTTTTGTTCGAAATTCCCCGTAAACAAAATAGAACAGTCCAAATGATTTATTTGGACTGTCCCATAGTACATTCATATTTGGCTAATTAAACTATATTACTCCTATTCTTTACTAAAAATCGAACTTGAAAAACCTGCACTTTTTCGATACTGGTTGGGAGATACACCCATTACTTTTTTAAATGCAGTACTAAAATAATGCTGTGTGTCATATCCAACTTTTCCGGCAATTTCAAGAATAGAAAGTTCTGTGGAGTTTAGCAGCATAATAGCCTTGCTGATACGCATATTTGTAATCATACTAACAAAAGAAGTACCTAATTCCTTCTTCATAATTCTGCTTAGATAAACAGGGGATACTTGCAGATACTGTGCCAATGATTCCAATGTCAAATCTGTTTCTGAAAAATGTTCACTAAGATAGGATCTCGCACGCCGGACGATCGGTGAGATCTTTAAATTTTCAAACATCATTGTTTCGCAGTGTTTATAAATTTCAGAAATCGCAAATGTTTCTCCAGTAACTTGCTCAAAGTGCATATTCGGTGTCGTGTTCAAATAATTTTTTAATTTCTTTGACAACAATAGTTCGAGATTTTCTTGTACATTTCCCCAAATACAAACTGATATAAACCCTGAAGGATCACGAAAAACAACTTTTTGGAAGGGTTCAAGTGCTTCAGCAACGATATCTTCAGTAAAATTAAATAATTGTTTATTATTTTCATTCCATAAAGGTTTATTGATATAAATTTCATGACATTGGATGAGACCAAACTGGTTCGGGCATTCTAGAGGCAAATGTAAGAATTTTAGTTGTTTAATAATTTCAGATTCTGTCATATTCCCTTTTATCCATTCCTGACAAAAATTTTGCTGTAAGAGAGGGATATTTTTTATGATTTGGTCTTTCGCTAATGCTAAGTACTCACTTTGCTGTTCTCTTTCTTCCAATTGTTTTCTTATACTCTGTAGGACGTTTTGTAATTGATCAGGATTTGCGGGTTTGAGAATATAATCATTAACATTTAAGCGTAATGCTTCTTGGGCATATGTAAATTCGTCATGACCTGAAATAATTATTATTTTACAGTTTGGCAAACTCTCTCGTACATGTTTAATTAAAGTCAACCCATCCATAATTGGCATATTCAAATCTACCAGCAATATGTCTACTGTATATTCGATGGCAAGGTCGAATGCTTCTTCTCCATCTTCCGCTTCCGCTACAACCTTCATATGAAGCTCTTGCCAATCTACTGATTCACGAATTCCTTCACGTATTATCGGCTCATCATCTGCAATCAATACATTCCAATGATTTAGCACACAATTTGCTCCCCTTTCGAACTCTTTCATCGCTTCATTTTTCTCTGATGGCAGGAAGGACAACCTTCACTGTTGTACCCTTACCTAATTCACTATCAATTGATATACCATAGGCATCACCAAAAGTCAGTTTAATTCTGGCTTGGACATTAAGCATCCCATACCCGAAATTCTCACTTCCTTTATATTGCTGAGATTGAGAAAATAACGTTCCCAATTTACTTCTTAGAGCTTCAAGCTTTTCAGGAGGAATTCCCTTCCCATCATCCATTACATGGAAAACTATATTTCCTTCATGTTCTTCTGCTTTTACGATAATATGACCAGGCCCTCTCCTTTCTTTGATTCCATGATATATGGCGTTTTCGACGATTGGCTGTAATACAAGCTTTAATACATTGATCTTTTCAACATTGGAATCAATATTTAAGGTGTAATTTAATTTATCTTGATATCTGGCTTTTTGGATTTTCAAATAACTGTTAATATGTTCCATTTCTTCTTTTAGAGGAATTATATCGTTACCTTTACTTAACCCAATGCGGAAAAGTCTTGATAATGACTCTACCACCTCAGCAACATCTACAGCACCTTTTTTTCGGGCCAGCCAATGAATTGTGTCTAGCGTATTGTATAGGAAATGAGGTTTAATATGAGCCTGTAGACTTCGTAGTTCAGCATCACGTTTTTGACGCTCTTGCAGCTCATTTAGTGTTATAAGCTTATTTATTTGTACAAGCATCGTATTAAAGCTGCGGCCAAGTAACCCGATTTCATCCATTCGTTCTCCTTTGTAACGGACAGACAAATCTCCAGATTCCGCTTTACGCATAAACGACATGAGTTGCCTGATTGGTCTTGATATAGAATAGGATAAATAATAGGAGGCTCCAAGGCCAAACAAACAAACGAAGAAGACAAAACTAATCACATAAAAATGAATTTCCCTTACCTCTAATACCGATTCTTTTGTAGAAAATACACCCACAGTTGTCCAACCAGTAAAAGGAGATTTTCTATATATGAATTGAAGCTTATTGCCTTTGACTTGTTTAGAGAAATTCCCGGATTCATTCGAATGGAGCCACTCAATAGGAATCTCGTTAAGAAAGGGCTCGGATGGTGAGTAGATATTTTCGCCTTTATCGTCAATCACCATTAAATAACCTGTTTTACCTAAGCGAACATCTTTTGTCGCTTCCGATATTACTCTGAGCTTCATATCAATTAATATTACACCCTTCACTTGCTGGGTTTCAGGGTCTAAAATTGCTCGTACAACTGATACAACTTCGTCATCCTTGTAATGTATATGGCTAGTTATGTTTCTGCTGAATGGGTGCCCTAAGATTTTGAAAATCCCTTCACTTTTCACAGCAGCTTGATACCACGACTCTTCAGTGAGGCTTTTCATCGAGCGGGTATACATGTCGTTACTGATGTACTGACCATTGCTGTTTACCACAAGAATGCCTGCTACTTCTGGATACAATGTTGTAAGCCCTTGCAGAAATGTTCGTATCTCATAATCATCATTTACCCCTTGGCTTTGCTGGCTTTTTTTCTCGTACAAAAATTGTTTAATTCCCGGGTTAAAAGATATCAAATAACTCATATTTTGCATGTTACCGGCATAGAAATCCAGTGTTTTATTGACTTGACCAATTAACTGCAGTGTATTTTGGTTCACTTGTCTCTCTATAATGCGGTCTACTGTCCATCCTGTCAGAAACCCTAGACCAATAGATGGCAGAATACTGATTAACATTAAAAGAACAATTAACTTAAATCGGATTGGAAGGTTGCTTATTTTTAAAAAATTTTTTTTGTCCAATTTCTTCGAATCTCTCATTTTCTTGGCGGCTCACTTTGCATAGTAATTTTCTAAATTTTCTTTAGTAACAATAGAAATCCCTGTATCAACATATGAAGTCATTGGAGGTTTATCGGAAAATTCACTTTTTTTAATTGGAGAATTTTTATGTTGGAGATCAAATAAAAAAAGTAAAGACCAAAAACCCATCCTCCAGGTACCTTGAGCCAAGGTTGCAGATATGGTACCATCTTTAATCAGATCCAGAGTTTGTTTATCTGTATCAAAACTTACTATTTTCACTTTTTGATTCTTCTTGAGAAGACTGACGGCTTCACCGACCCCAACCCCTCCATTGGCCTCAGTAGCAAAAATACCCTTCAAATCCGGATACTTCTTTAAGAGGTTCATTGCGACCTTGCTTGAAACAAGCTGATCCCCCTTTCCATCTTTTACTGCTATCACCTCTACCCCAGTGGTTTCTTTCTTAATTGTGTCTAAAAATCCTTTTGTTCTTTCCTGATGATTTAATTGATTGGGAGATGTAATGACAGCCACTTTTCCTTTTCTACCAATTAATTCAACTAACTTATGAGCAGCCGTTATACCAGCTTTATAATTATCGGTCCCCAAAAAAGAAGACACCTTGTCCGATGCAGCACCTGAATCGAATAAAACTACAGGAATACCCATCTCCCGTGCTTTTTCAAAAGTTTTAGATAATGCGTCAGGGTCGATAGCGGATATCGCAATTCCCGCAGGCTTTTTGGCAATCACCTGTTCCATCACAGTAATTTGTTCATGTATATCATGCTGCGTTGCACCCCGGTATTCAACTGATACATTCAATTTCTGAGCTGCATCCTCAAACCCTTTTAAAGAGCTCTTCCAATAATCAATTCCTGACTGGAATGTAACCATTACGTACTTCTCACTAAATTCCTCCTGTCCTTCTCCTTGTGTTAGTTGGGATATATGCGACTCATTAATATGATAGTTATATAAGTAAAGAAAGTAGACGAAAAATAAGAAGGCATAGATTTGTAATAGCTTTTTCAATTATGAATCCCCTTTCAAAAAACTATCAACTTATGTATTCTGTTTACTAAAATCACTAGTGTTATTTTTTATAAAAGCCCTTACATTTCAATGATTGGAAGATTCATTGAGCATGAGTTTCAAATATTGCATCATTACTAATTCTTAGCTAATAGCTGCTTTTTTTTACTAACTTTGGATCAGAAAGTTCTTTATCTTTGCCATATCATACATTTTCCTGCGATAACTCTCAATACTTTTTTCTTAAAAAAATGCTTTTCTAACCCTATTATCCTTGCATACATTTTGGCCTTATTAAAAGATTTCAAATCCTGCTGTAAGTTGCTAAAATTGCCCAATAATATCGGACAAGCATTCGGATCCACGCAATTCACATAAGTAAAGGTCATTACGACGGTGTACTACAATCTTCATAAAAACTGTGAAGTTTTATACAGTTTCACTCAAAATGAAAAGGTAGTTACCTCCGCTTTTCGAATTACTCAAAGTTGGCGCATGAATGATTCATGCGCCTTTTTCAATCATCAATAGGCCTTGAGTTTATCTTTCTCATCAACCTGTAGTCTAGAAAGCATCGGTCTGTTGTTCTTCCACTCCACCTGAACAGGAAGATTGAAAAACGCCGTTAGTTTTTGACTAGATATCAATTCACTTGTCTTTCCATCTGCAAAAACTTGTCCCTCTTTTAGTAATAAGGTTTTAGTGAAAACTGGTAAAATCTCTTCGATATGATGTGTTACATAAATCAATGTCGGAGCACCGGGATTTTTTGCAATTTTTTCAATCGATTCTAACAGCTGTTCGCGCGCGATAAAATCCAATCCATTCGTAGGTTCATCGAGAATGAGCAAAGAAGGTTCAGCCATCAACGCACGAGCAATTAAGACACGCTGCTTTTCTCCTTGTGATAATTTTTCGTAATTTCGGTTCGCATACCTTATACAACCAAGTGTCTCCAATAGTTCAACAGCCTTTTTCCTCATTTCATCTGTCGGAGTTTCGTAAAGACCGATAGAAGCAAAGGCACCGCTTAAGACAACCTCAAACGCATTATCCCCTGGATGAAATTTTTCCTGAAGGGATGAAGAGACAAATCCGATCTGTTTACGCAGTTTCTCACTTAGATAGGTTTTCCCAAATTCCATCCCCAGTACAGTTACTTTTCCTTTTGTCGGGAAATAATAGGCATTTATTAAATTTAATATGGCTGTCTTACCCGAGCCATTTAATCCAAATAAAACCCAGTTTTCTCCTCTATTAATCTTCCAATTTATATCTTGTATAATCCAATTTCCTTCTCGTAATAAAGAAACATTTTCAAGCTTTAAAACCATCATTAATACTCCTTTCTATCATTCGTAGGTTGAATATAAAATTTTGGTAACCCTATTGTACCAAATTTTCAGAAAACAAAAAATAAGTCCCACCAAAATGAGGACTTAAAATAGGACTATGAATCTTTTAGATGTGTATTCCTTAAACAAGGACCTTTTTCAGTTTTTCCGTAAGTACTGGTATCACTGTCTTGTAGTCGGCGATTATACCGAGATTGGCCCGTTTAAAAATGGGTGCTTCTGAATCTGTGTTGATCGCAACAACGGTCTTCGCACTGGTAATGCCTGCTAGATGCTGGCTGGCACCGGATATTCCGACCGCAATATAAAGGTCTGGAGCAACAACAGCCCCCGTTTGTCCTACCTGCAGGTTAGAAGGAACCCATCCAGCGTCACATGCTGCCCTTGAAGCACCGACTGTCCCGCCCAGTAGTTCTGCAAGGGACTGCAAATCTTGAAAGCCTTCAGGTCCGCCAAGACCTCGACCGCCGGAGACAATAATTGTAGCATCCTCAAGACGGATATCTGACAAGGCCGACTGAATCTTCACCACCAATTTGGTTAAAACAACTGCCTCTGGAACGGAGTAATCAACAGAAATAATTTCACCTATGCGCGTTAGATCAGGTACAGCTAGTTCCTGACTCTTTTGGCGAATGCCAACAACCACCTTAAGTCGTGTAGTTGAATACTCCCCATATGCTTTATCACCATAAATTGGGCGCACCCATGTCAGCTTTCCGCCTTCAGTTCTAAAATCAGTCACCTCTGTTATGGCAGATGCGCCAATGCGTGTGGCTAGTCGACCTGCTAGATCCTTTCCCATCCTATCAAAGGAAAGGAGTAATACATCAGCACCAGACTGTTGGAACACTGTAAAGAGGCTATCTACGTACAGTTCAACTTGATATTCAGAAAGTAGAGGATTATTAATGGTATATACTTTGCTTGCTCCAAAGGCAATTGCTTCCTTTGCACCAGCCGCAGTCGCGGGTCCAACCAAGACAGCTTCCACACTTCCGGCGGTAGCACTTGCCAAACGATTGCCGAATGCCAGTGTTTCCTTTGCACCCGAGCTTAGTGATTCTTCTTGCTGATTTGTAAAGATAAGGATTTTGGACATAATTGCTACCTCCTATAAAATCTTCAGTGCCAAGAGCTTGTCAGTCAATTCAGCTGCGAGCTCTGAGCCATCGCTGCCAGAAAGGATTTCGCAATTGACATCTCTGTTTAGGACGTAGGCCCGCTCCAATTTAACGCCCGGCTGACACCGCACATGATCAAAATCAATATCATCTGATTCAAATCGAGTAATTGGCTTGCTCCTCGCAAGTCGGATATCTTTAACCTTAGGGAGGCGAGGGACATTTGCCTCAGAACTGATAATTGTAAAAACAGCTGGAAACGGAACACTCGCCACAGTATAACCGCCTTCTGCTTCGCAAGTAGACTTCACACTATCTTCATACAGTTCAAGTTCGGAGACAAGCGTCACACAAGGAAACCCAAGTTCTTCTGCCATTACTGGTCCCACAAGACCTTCCTCAATGTCACTTGCTTGATATCCGGTCAGCACAAGCTCCGCACCACCAAGGGTTTTGATAGTTTGCGCAAGGATATGTCCAACGGCCTGACCGTCGAGATTTTCCCACTCCGAATCCCAAATTCGTACGGCAGCATTAGCCGTGAATGCAAAGGCTCTGCGCAGTACCTCCTCCGATGATTCGTCACCCAGGCAGATGGCAGTCACCGTAGCACCCGGTGTTTTATCTCGAAGTTGAATAGCCAATTCAAGCGCGTTCTCGGCAAAAGAGTCCAAAACCATGTCGGAATCTCCATTCACCGGACGATTGGTCTCTGGGTCAATTTGAAAATAACGTGGAGTAATTTCCGGATCAAGAACATGCTTTAGGCATACGACAATATGCATCTCTAGTTCACCTCTTGTCTTTTTTTTGGTTAACCTTTTACTTCTACTCCTGCTCTTACTGCTAACCCTCGCTGGTTATTAGGATTTGGGTATGGGTCTAATCCGTACATTTCTCGTAATCTTGCAACCGCTTCTGCTGGTGGTTTTGAATTGTAGTAGCCGCGCCGGGTCATATAAACTCCTGATACTCTTTTTAGGTCCGCTAGTGATTCGCACATCTTGATTCCGGCACCAAATGAGTCAACGACAGGAACGTCACCAATCCTTGAAATCCCGAAGGTTGCAAGGAAAACGTTCATCGGCCCCTCTCCTGGGACAATCACATCGGCTCCTTGAGAGATGGCAGTCTCGGCTGCTCTTCGAAATGCCGCAATAACTGGCTCAGGATTATTGAAGCCTGCGAGCACATCATCAAAGCCTGACTCCAGCGGAACAATAGGTCCGAGCTTTTCGCCGAGGCCGTACCGGGCGGCGTTTTGTCTAAGTTCGTCTGCCAATGGGGTTAAAAAATTGACTACTCCGATACGGTCTCCAAGCATGGATGCCATATGGAAGGAGGCTTGCCCATAACCAACCACGGGTATATCAACGAGCGTGCGTGCCTCCAAAAGACCAACGTCAGGAATGGTCCCAATAAACATCGCATCGTATCCTGCGGCTTCAGCCATTAATGCAGCACGAACGAACTGCTCCCGATGCAAGTTCTGCAGGTAGGAATGAGTAATAAAATGCCCGGGGTAATGTGTGGGATATGTTTCTTCAGACATGCCATGTAGAACGACCTCCACGTCTGGTCGTGCAATCTTCCGCACATGGTTCATGATTGCATCTCGGTATTGAGGAACCCGGTCAATCGTGGTTAGGCTCTGATGCCAGATTTTCATAAAATTTACCTCCTTTTTGAGCTTTTATCGAAAATATATATAAAAAGTTCGTTTTTGTTATTAGATTTGTTTCAAAAAAGTGTACCCATGTTTATTTTTGCGTAAGTTCATCGTTTGTTAGTGAAATTTAATAGTCTATGAGCGAATTCTCAAGCTAAATCAGCGAATTCTCAGGTTCTATCAGCGAATTTCACAGTTCTATCAGCGAATCCAATTTTATGAGCGAATTTAACCATTTTATGGGCGAATTCACCAATCTTATGAGCGAATTTTTTAGATTTATGGGCGAATTCACCCATTCCATGAGCGAATCCTAATCTGAGCCTTTCCACGCCCATGCAATTCAATTATTTTACTGTTACCTCTTTCAATGCCTCTTGGACTGCTATCCGTCCAAACACCGCACATTTCCCTAAAGAACTACCAGTCATGTAACCTGCCCCGTGGAATCCACCAGTCACCTCTCCGGCTGCAAACAATCCTGAAATGGGCTCATCGTATGGATTCACCACTTGTGCCGCTGTGTTCACAGACAGCCCTGCATAAGTTGCCAGCATCGCGACTGTCGACTCAAATGCATAGAATGGTGCCTTCTCAATTGGTGTTGGTTTTCCATAGTTATGTGTTAATGACTTCCTGCCGAATGCAGGATCTTCTCCATCCTCAATTCCTTGATTGTATCTGGAGATCGTTTCTTCCAAAACTTCAAGTGGTACATCAATACAGTCAGCCAAATCCTCCAATGTGTCCGCTTGATATAGAAGCCTGCGCCGCTTCAGTAATTCCAAATCATAGAGAGGGTCATCGTGAACACTCTTGTCCATAACAGTTTGGTCCCAAACCTGGAAACTTACTTGATCAGGCTGCTCGAAAGCGGCCTTTCCTAATAGTTTATAAGAAATAGACTCGTTAACGAACCGTTTACCAAATTGGTTGACCATGATTGCACCCTTGTAGAAGGCTAACCCCTGAGACTTTACTGGTCCTGCAGCTGTAGGATGAAATCCATAGGTCCCATTCAGGTATGGTAAATCCTTTAACCAGGCCCCATGCTCACATGCCATCCGTATTCCATCCCCATGATTTCCACGGCCGCCAATCCTTAATGCTCCCTTTAATTGGGGGGCAAACTGCCTTAAAAGATCCTCGCTTTTTGCAAACCCTCCTGATGCTATGATTACCCCTTTGGAGGCATGCACAAATTGCTCTACCCCTTCGGCCACATATAAAACACGATCAATCCGACCATCGTCATTTTTCAATAGTCTTCGTGCCGGAGCATTAAATCGAATGGTCACGTTTGACATCTGCTTAACCCTTCGGTTTAGTGTTTGAATCGCTTGGTGTGGGTCAATAATATGTCCGCGGGGAACACTGTGACCGCTAACAGCTTCGAGTGAGCGGAACTCAACACCGTGCTCAATAAGCCAATTATATGTCTCTAATTGGTGCTGGCCATAGGCTTCAACTAGTGCCTGTTCATTCACCCCACCGCCGACCTCAATCATGTCCGCCAATAAGGCCTCGGTTGAATCGATGATACCTGCCTTCTCTTGCATATCTGTTCCCGCAAAGGCTATATACCCTGAGCTAAGAACCGTACTTCCGCCCAGTTCATCCTGTTTCTCAAGGAGCAGGACGTGTGCACCCGCTTCACCTGCATCAACAGCAGCACACATCCCCGCTAGTCCGCCGCCTAAAATAATCAAATCATAGGTTTCCATCCATCAACACCCTCTTACTCTAGGTTATTTAGCACTTCTAAAGCTGCCTGGCAAACCTGCATATCGTGAGTATAATGTCCGCCACTAACCCCAACACCGCCAATCAGTTCGTTATTGATTTTGATGGGATAACCGCCGCCAAAAATAATCAATCTTGGAGTGTGAACAATCCCATGCAACAATGGTGGATCATCCTTCAGTCTGTCGTACCATTCGTGTGTAGCTCTATTATAGGTGGCAGCAGAAAATGCTTTATTTTGTGCAATCTCCAAACTTAATACTGGCGCACCGTCCATAGCAGCAAACGCTTTTAGGTTCCCCACGCGATCAACGATTGAGATGCTAAACGGCATACCTAGATCTTTTCCCTTAACAAGTGCCGCCTCTATCATTTTATTCGCAAGTGCTAGACTGATATTTTTTGATTCAATAGCTGGAATTAATTTTTCCATTATGATTTCCCCTTTCAACTTTTAGAAATATTTATAAATTGACAGGTCGTCCGTAACCAAATGCTTCAATTGCGGTAGCAGTGACAGCGACACTTTTTGGTAAACATAAATCGACGATGACATTAGCAAGGTCACGTGGATGCAGCCAATTGTCTTTATTCACATCAAAATCATCCATCATCTTTGTATTTACTGGACCTGGACAGACCGCATTCACTCTAATTTTGTATGGCTTTAATTCTTCACCCAGTGCTTTGGAAAATCCGAGACATGCGTATTTGGAAGCAATGTAGGCACTTCTGTCGGGACCGCCTTTTGTTCCCCAAATCGACGATAGATTGATGATCACACCGTGTCTTTTCTCCATCATTTGCGGCACGACTGCCCGAGTACATAAATAGACTCCACGATTATTAACATCTTGTACAAAGTCCCATTCTTTAACCGTCATTTCATGGAACGGCTTAAGGAGCATGACACCCGCATTATTGATTAATATATCAATCGAACCCAAACTTTCTTGTGTTGTCTGGACTGCTTGATTTATATCCTCTTCTGAACGAACATCCCCGGTAAGGGCGATTGCTTCGCTCCCAACCACCTCAGAAATATAGGCAGCAGTTTCTTTGCTTTCAGATTCATTGTCGGAAAAAACAGCAACTTTAGCGCCTTGTTTCGCTAGGAGAATACAGGTCTCTCTGCCGATCCCTCTGCCTCCCCCTGTTACTAAGGCTACCTTGTCTTTTAATTCCAAAAAACCTCACCCTTTCTCAAGAAAACCATTCTACTTAAACCTCTAGTTTCTTTGAATCAGTTACGTAAGCAACAGCATGACCACCGGCACGGCGGCCAAACACAAGACCCCTTAGCACAGATGTCCCGCCCGGATATTTCCCGTAATAAAGACCAGCCGTTTCACCGACTGCATATAAACCTGGAATCGGATCATGATCTTGAGACAGAACACGCCCATTCGTATCGGTAGCTAATCCACCGTTGGTGAAAACATTGGAGCAGATAATTGGATAGGCGATAAACGGAGCCTTATTAATCGGAATCGCCCAATTGGACTTTGGCGGCGTAATTCCAATCGCCTGTTTTCCATCTTTTTTATCCCAATGAAATTCACCCGGTTGAACAGCAGCGTTATAGGATTCAACCGTAGCCGTTAATTGGCCGACAGGCACGCCTATCTTCTCCGCCAGTTCTTCGATCGTATCAGCAACAATGGCCGGTTTATCGGTTTCCACAGCTCGTTCATAGTTTGGAATTTCATACATCTTTTGATCGCCGATCATATAGGCAATATGACCGGGAAGATCGTGGAATATTGTCCGTGCAACCTCTTCATATTGCTCATCGACTGTTGTTTTCCCCTCATCAACGAAACGATTTCCATTCTGATCGACTAGAATAAAGTAAGGGTATGTCATTACAGCAGCCTCTTCCCGTTTACTTCTTGGGTCGACCGGTTCAGCATGGAAAGAATCAAATTGACCAGCAGTTTTTGCCCCTAGCTCCATTGCCATCCGGATTCCTTCACCTTTGTTAAACAATCCACCGTCGGCTACTGTCCGAACTTTATGAGCATCTCTGCCAACATATTGTGCCATCATCTCCTGATTTCCCTGAAATCCACCTGACGCTAACACAACAGCTCCCACTTTTAATTGAAGTGAGGTTCCACCTTTGACACGCACCATTAGTCCATTCACTACGCCCTCGTCATCAAGATGTAATTTCCAAGCAGTGGCCTCGTAAATAATCTCTACGCCAAGTCCACCTGCACGGCGGGATAGTGTGTCAACGATGGCACGACCGCCGCCTACTGGAAGCAAACGTGGCCTTGATGCGGTCAAAAACATTGTTGGCAGATAGTCAAACTCAACCCCTTTTTCCTGGACCCAGCGAAGTGTGCTGCCAGCCTCTTTGGCGAGAGTTTCTATGTACTCCCGATCGGAATAGTTGTCTGAAAAAGCCAGCATGTCTTCTACGAAGTTATCAGCAACTTCATCGAGATTTTTCATCCGCATATAGGAAGCAGTCCAACGAGAATTTCCACCCCTATGGTCATAATCAGCTCGTTCTAGAATAGCTATTTTTAAGTTCTTATTTTCCTTTTTAGCCGTTTCAGCGGCAGATAATGCGGCTGAGGTCCCGGCAACTCCACATCCAATGACTACGATGTCGTAATCTACTTCTCTCCCCACAACTAAGTCCTCCTTTAAAGTTCTTAATTTATTAAAAAAGTAAAATCACTTTTTAATTAATGTCTGGCTTTCTCCATACTTGTTTTCCCACTCTTTAATCTGATTGAGTTTAAAGAGTGATTGTCGCTCTTCCCACGTACAAATTAACTCGTGAACATTTTCATGTGAACCTTCGGCTTTTAATATTCTTAACGACTCTGTGATTCCTTTGATGGCAGAGCGGAGGACAGTATTTGCACAAAGCATGATTTTAAAACCAATCTCTTCGGCCTCTTTCAAAGAAATAAGCGGGGTTTTACCGCCTTCTACCAGATTTATTACCTGTGGTATCCCTTTTAATGAGCCGGTAATTTGCTTTAATTGTTCCAGCGTTGTCGGCGCTTCAACAAAAATAATGTCGGCTCCAGCTTCCGCATAGGCATTTGCCCTGTCCAATGCATCTTCCATGCCATTTACGGCTAATGCATCCGTACGGGCGATGATTGCTAGATTTTCATCTCTCCTAGTGTCAACAGCAGCTTTGATTTTCCCGACCATTTCTTCTTTTGAAATAACATCTTTCCCATTGAAGTGGCCGCATTTCTTAGGTGAAACCTGGTCTTCCATTTGAATCGCTGCTACACCTGCTCTCTCAAACTCTCTTACAGTACGGATAACATTAATCGCATTACCAAAGCCTGTATCGGCATCGACGACAATCGGAATCGACGTCACATCCGTCATCCTTGCTACAATGTCAACCACTTCTTTTAAGGAAGTCAGGCCTACATCCGCCCACCCTAATTGAGCATTGGATATTCCAGCACCAGTGGCGTATATCGCTTGAAAGCCGATTTCTTCTATTAATCTAGCAGACATTAAATCATAAGCACCTGGTAGAATAAATGAACCAGGTTGGTGTAATAGTTTTTGGAATTCTTTCGTTTTATTCACCTTTTATAGCCCCCCTTTTTTAAAATTATCTTTTATTAAAACTTCTGGTTATCCGATTTGAACAACTCCTTGAATCCACCCATGCTCTTGAGAAGAATTTTTCACTTTTCCGAGGATTTGTTCGTGCCAAATGATAGAAAGAACACCATTATTATTGGCGGCTAACTCTGAAAAAGATTTTAGCGGAATCAATTCTTTTTCTTTTGTAACAATCATTTCTAGCACTTGTGATTGATTTGCTCCTCTTACCGTTACTACATACTTTCCCGGAGCAGGCAATGTATAATGAGGCCTTACTCTTAGTGAAGTACCGTCCCATTCACATGCCACTTCATAGAGACGTCCTAAAAATGCTGATAGATCCTCAATATTTCCACTTGCCAATTTTTCACGAATGCAGGTTGAACTAATTTTCTCCCCCTGGTATTCCACTTTATCTACCTTCGTCACTTCGAGGATCCCGCCTGAATCACTTATCAAGCGGTCCATATTTCCAACTCCACGAAAACCATAGGTATAATCAAAGCCGGCAACTGCATGGACGACACCAAGATCAACTAAATACTTAGCTGCAAACTTTTCCGGGGAAAGCGACGCAAATTCACTATCGAATTCAACGATATAAAATATGTCGACCCCCAGTTCACAGAATATTTTTTCCTTATCTGAAAGCGGCATCAGATAATCAACATGTATATTTCCATTGGATAAAACTGTTTTCGGATGTGGAAAGAAACTCATCACAGATAGTGAAAGATTCCTTTCTTTTGCTATCTGAAAAGCTGTTTTAATCACTTCACGGTGTCCATTATGAATACCATCAAAAAATCCTAGGGCCATGACGCTGAGGCTTGCTTTTTGCTGATAGTCCGCTAGATTTTCCGGGTTCAAATAAATCGTTTCCATGCAGTTCCCTCCTAATCATTTAACCTAAGCCTCAATCATTATTAAATATTTTTCGTATTGCTTGAATGACCACATAATTCTCGGCCAAAGTTTTCTTTGGATGTAATTGGCGAAACTGTTCTGTGGGTGTATAAGGCAGCAAAGTCACGTCCGATTCTTTGCATCGGGTTCCCATTGCCCACATAGGCCGACCCCGTTGCAAGGATTAAGATATCGATGGCTTCCTTACAAGATTCCACCGCATAGCCGATATTGGCCAATGCTTTGACTCTTTCAAATTTACTCATGTACTCCCCACTTACAGCGCAAGCATCAAGGCGGTCAGCGACTTGATAAAAGTGCATGGCAGCGGTTTTAATTTTTAGCGATGCTTCTGCAGCTTGATGATGAGTGGTAACAGCATCACTTAGGTATTCAACCCCCAAATTCGCCGCTCTTCGATTTGGCAATTTTTCCATGAATAATTCTAAAGCAGCCTTCGCCATTCCTAAGCCCGGAACACCGATTGACATCGCCAGCGCAGGGAATAGTGCTGTATTATAGAGTGGAATATCTCGAAAATGATCAGATTGAAACTTTCCAGCAATGGCATCTGTAAAGGATACAACCCGGTGATCTGGAACAAAAACATCTTTCATATTTATACTGTTACTTCCTGTGCCGCAGTCTGTACATCCAAAATAGTACTCGTCATCATTGCATCTCTTCCTTTCCAATTTAATTTGGTCATCTATTTTAGTTATTTTTTAAGTTTAGTTTGTTTTATAAGGTAATTTTAGAAAATTCAGCAACTTCAATCTAGAGTAAAAATCGTTTGAGTTAACGTAGTTTTTAGACAATTTTTATTGGTTTTTATCTAAAGAGGTATTTAATTTACACATTTAATAACTTTTTTACATTTTAAATCCATAAAAAAGCACCTAAAAAGAGTTTTAGGTGCTTTTTTATGATGTTGTTCCTTATTACCCATTAATCGAAGCATCAAAGCCAAATTGTGTCTTTCCAAACGCTTCAACTGAGTCTTCATAAAGATTGGATCGATGGGTGCATACTGCCAAAAGATCGCGTACGAATATTTCAATTGGATCTCCTTTAAACATGGAAAATCCGCCAAGTGTCAATAAAACCTTTACCGCAATATCCGTTACGTTCTTTGTGATTTTTGCCCTTATCGCAGCGAATTCACCACGCTTATCTTCTTTTCCCATTTCATAGTTTTCCAATAAAGAAATATATTTGTCTAGTAGACCTTCTGATTCATAATATTTTATTGTTAATTCAGCCAATACTCCCTGATGACGGGAATCTTTAGCGGAGTTTCCTCCCATTCGTACCCGCTTTTCCGTACGGTGCTTATATTCCTGCAGTAGGCGCTCAGCACCACCCAATGCAACCATTGGGAATCCGACACAAAAGGATGAGTAAAATGGAACATCATAAAGAGGATAGTCTTTATCATAACCCTGTGGCGGTCGGCCAGTACGATCGGCAACCGTAAGCCGTATTAGATGGTGCTTTGGAACATAGACATTATCGACAATGACCTGGTTGCTTCCCGTACCTCTTAGTCCTAACGTATCCCAATTTTCTACTATTTCCACATCAGATATCGGTATATTTAGCATGCATAGTTCAGTCTCTTCACTGTCACCCAGTTTCATTTTCACTGCAAGAGCCACCCAGTCACTATATAAGATTCCGCTTACAAAACTATACTTACCTGTAATCCGAAAACCGTCCCCATCCTTTTCCACTTTCCCTATAGGAGCAAAAATATCGGCAATTAATCCTCCTTGATTTATCACTTCTTCTGCTCCCTCTTTCGTCATAAATGCTACTAAACTATTATGAATGGAATATAGAAAGGTTAACCAAGCAGCAGAAGTATTATATTTTCCAACCGTTCGAATAATCTGGGAATATTCTCTTAAATCTACTTGTGGCTCACCATATTTTTTTGGCAATAACAACTTAGATAATCGTGCCTCTTTTATCGCATCAATGACATTTTTTGAAACCGTTTTGTTTTGGTCTGCTTCTAGTGCTTCCGATTCGGCAATTTTCCCAACCTTTTCTGCCCCTTTTAATAACAGGTTCAAATCAGCCTTGTTTTCATCCAATACTTTGCTTACCATATTTTGCACCCCTTTTTCATTTTATCAACACGTTTATTTTAATGAATATAAATGGATCTACCTAAATAGTAAAAAATCTAAGTTTTTCAATTTTTTGTATATTTTTATATCTCCCCTATTTATACCTTCAAAACATCTCCTCTGTTTCTTTCACTTGGGAAATAAAGCGTGAGGCATTTTCACCGGCAATTTTGCCAAAAACCGACCCTGCCATTAATCCAGCACCACCAGGGTAGTTAAAGTAGAATAGGCCGCCTACCAGTTCCCCAGCAGCATATAACCCTGGAATCGATTGTGATAATACGTCTTGCACTTCCGTATTGGTGTTTATTTTCAAGCCGCCAAAAGTAAAGGTAATCCCGCACGTAACGGCATATGCTTCAAATGGACCTTGATCCAGGGTATTTGCCCAATTGGATTTTCTTACCGCTATCCCATCTGTACAACGGCCATCCTTAATATTGGGGTTGAATGGTATATCTTTACGGACAGCCTCATTGTATTCCGCTATCGTTTTTAAAAAACCTTCCTGATCCACACCGTCAAGCTTATCAGCCAATTCTTCTAAGGTATTCGCTTTCACCTTTGTTACCTTTCTTCCCCGATATTCGTCACGTAGAAGCCCGGCTACTTTAGCATCGAATATCTGCCATGCAAATTGTCCTGGCTGCTTGAGGATTAATTTCCCATATCTCGCATAGGTATAATTGCGAAAGTCAGCCCCTTCGTCGACAAACCGTTTTCCTTCGGCGTTTACTAGAACTCCGAACGGATAGCTGAGTTTTTGGAACCCTTCTGTAAATTCTGGTAAATAACGATCTCCACCAACTGAATGACAGCCTGACCAGTTTCCAGTTGCAAGAGCTCCAATATTTAGCGCCATTTGAATGCCCTCGCCGGTATTAAAACGGCTCCCTCTTGCTTTAGCTAAATCCCAATTGGGACCTAAGTATCGAGTTCTCATTTCCAGGTTGGCATGAAAACCCCCCGATGCTAAGATAACCGCTTTCGCATGGACTTCTGTTGTTTGTCCATTATGCTTAAAAACGACCCCATGTACTCCATCATCATCGTGAATGAGTTCGGTCGCCATCGCATTAAATAATACTTGAACACCTAAATGTTCGGCTTCCTCGTGGAGTGCACCGACTAACCCTGGACCTCCACCAACAGATTCAACAATCATTCCGCCCCAAAATTTAAAGATACCATCCACTTTAAAGGCTTGGCGACCGTAAATCGGCACCCACCTGACTTTATGGGACTGCATCCATTTCATCGTTTCAAAGCTTTTACTTGTTAAGAGGGAAGCAAGCTCTGGGTCGGTACGATATTCCGTTATACGGCACATATCATCAAAAAATTCTTCCTCCGTATAGGAACCAAAATCTGTCATGTCTATATCTTCCTGTGTAAGGTCAGGCATAATTTGCTTTAACTCATTGACATCCTTGTAGGCAAAACGAATAGAGCCATGGGTAAAGGTGCTATTGCCCCCTTTTTCAACCTCTGGAGCTTTTTCAAGCACAATGACATTGACACCATTTTCCCGTGCAGCTATTGCAGCACACATTGCTGCATTCCCTGCCCCTACTACAACAATATCAGTTTCATAGATTTTGTTTTCCTTCATAAGACTGTCCCTCGCTTTCAAAAAAGCTGACTCAAGCTATTTCCTGAGTCAGCTTATACATCACGCTTCGATCGTTGGTTTATTCAGTTCCTTATCGCTTACGGTTTCTCCCCAATAGGTGTTAGCAATCGAGTGCTCTTCCTCCGTCCACTCGACCGGTTCCCAGTCTGGTTCAAAAATTAAATAGGATCCGCTAAATAATTCCACACGGCAGCCGCTGCCAGGGTCACATACATAGAGATAAAACGCTTGAGATACCCCATGTTTACCAGGACCAATGAATTTAATGCCTTCTTCTGCAAGAATATCAGCAGCCCTTAGAATATCTTGGGCATTATCGTGCCAATAGGAAATGTGATGAAGCTGGTTCGGTGTTTCTGCTTGCGGTCTTGAAATAACTGCAATATCGTGCACTAAAGGAGTAACGCTCATCCAGCCTGCGACAGTCGTTGTTTTATGGTATTTCACATATTCACGTAGCTTAAACCCTAATTGGCTGCCTAAGTAATCGAGTATTTCACCGACATCCATGGAAGTAGCAATATTTACATGGTCAAATCTCCTTGGGGAGCAGCCGCGCGCCCATGCTTTGTACGCTTGATTTTTTAAGACAGAACGTCTTTTTTCATCTGCTTTAGGTTTTTCTACATCATAGTAAATTTCAAAAGAATGCTGGCTTGGCAGTTTAAAGCGTATCGCCCTTCCTTGTCCGGCTTCTTCGCCCGCTTCAATCCAGTTAACCTCTGTTCCGGCTTTTTCAAGCAGCTGGGCAAATCCTTCCACATCTTCCGGTCGTTTCGTTCTCCATCCAATATGATCAACGTACCCTTTCTCTCCTGCTGTTAATGAGAGGGAATGATGTTCAAAGTCGCCCCATGCACGTAAGTAATAGGTTCCGTTTTTTTCTTCTGTTACTTCTAATCCAATGACATCCCTGAAAAACCATAATGATTTTTCCAAATCCGGTGTGACGAGTGCTACATGTCCTAACTTTGCAATCTCTGGTAAAGTCATCTTTATACCTCCGCTCCTAATGTTTTTTAGATTGTACTAGAGAAATAGTTTTGAATTAAATTATTAAAACTTTCTTGGTTCTCAATTTGCGTCCAGTGGCCGCATTGACCGTATACATGCAATTGAACATTCTGGAGATGTGAGAGTAGGTAATAGCTAGATTCAACTGAGCAAACCATGTCATCACGGCCATGAACAAGTAAGATTGGGTTTTGGATCCGTTTAAGTGCTGTTACTGGCACAGGGACAGCTGCTGTTGCAAAGATGGATTCGTTGGAAAGATGTATTTCTGGACGCATCGCTGTCTCATATCGCGTAGCAGCAAGTGAGTCAATTTCTGGGGCAAGTTTTTCCACATCATACACGAACCAGCCCATAATTTGACGCATTTTCTTTTCAGATGGATTGTCGTAGAAGCCCTTTGCCCGAGCTAGTTCAGGACTTAGCTTTGTATTCGGTGTCCCTCCAGGTCCCATTAAGACAACCCGGCCAAAACGTTCAGGATATTCTAGTAATAGTTCCAATGCAATGGAACAGCCTAACGAATTCCCAACCACGTGAGCCTTTTGTATCCCGTAGCGATCCAGCAGTTCAATCAGCTGATTTACCCAAAGGTCCATCCATCCCTGTCTGTTCTTTGGAGTTGACTCAGGATGTCCACTCTGTCCGAAACCAAGCAGGTCTGGAGCAATACAGTCATATGTTTCACCGCATGCATTTAATGCATATCGCCAGTTAGCCCATGCGAAAACACCTGGTCCTGAGCCATGTAAGAATAATATCGTTTCAGAATTCCCCTCACCCGAGCGATTTACAAATGTTTCAAAGTTATCCGTTTTAACTAATTGTTGAGTAATGTTTGCCATTATGAAATTCTCCTCCTTCTGTAAAAAAACAATCATGGGAACATCCAATAGAATGTAACCCTTTTCATCTCTTTATATTTTAACCCTACCTAAATTTTAGAAAATTCAATAATTTTAATCTAGAGAAAAAATCATCTGACTTCCTACTATTTTTAGGTAGTTTTTATTGGTTTTTTAATTATATTTCTACGACTATTTTATCTTCCATTTCATTCTGATCTTTCTTCGCTAATTTAAGTGATGTGAGTGTGATTAAACTGATAAGCAGGAATCCAGCTATGATAAGCATCGCTTGATTAAAATTGAAAACACCCATTATATATGGACCAACGAAACCGCCTAATGAGGAAAGAGTGCTTACTAAAGCAATGCCAACAGGTGCAGTAGATTCAGAGAAGAAGAATGTGATATATGCATAAAAAGTACCTGATATACCATATAAACCAGCGGAAGTAATGGAGAGCATTAAGACCATAAGTGGAACGCTTGATACAAATGCACAGCCAATGAATCCAACCATGGCAATAAACACACTTGCTCCTAAATGCAATTTGTGTGAGTTCGTTCTATCTGCATTCCATCCTGTAAAAAGAATCGACGGAATCGCAACAATCGATGGAATCATCGCTAACCAGCCAATTTGTAAGTTCGTCGTTGAAGATGAAGACAAAGATTTAATAATGGTTGGCATCCAATAGGAAAGTGCATTTACTGCGATAAAACCAGCGATATTAAATAAAGCTAATTTCCACAATTTTGACTCTTTCAACATGCCGAGATGGGAGGTTTTATTTAACTTGGCACTTAATTTTCGTTCCTTGGCTAATTCTCCCTCAAGCCAGGTTTTTTCTTCTGCCGTTAACCATTTTGCGTTAGCAGGTTTATTGGTCAAATAAAACATAACGACAATACCTAAAAGAACAGCTGGTATGCCTTCTAAGATAAACATCCATCTCCAACCCGCTAAACCACTCCATGTGATTGTATCCATAATCCATGTAGACAACGGAGCACCGATCAACGCACTTAATGGCAAGGCAACAAAAAAGAGCGCTGTTGCTTTCCCGCGTTCACGTGCCCTGAACCAAAAAGTTAAATATAGTATGATCCCTGGGACAAATCCCGCTTCAGCTGCACCCAGTAAAAAGCGTAATATATATAAGTGAGTTGCTGATTGGATAAAGCCTTGTAACACAACGACAATTCCCCAAGTAATCATAATACGGGCAATCCACAACCGTGCCCCCACCTTATTCAAAATCATATTACTAGGAACTTCAAAGAGGAAATAACTGAGAAAAAATAGACCAGACAACAAGCCAAATACTTCAGCTGTTAATGACAAATCCGCATTCATCTGTAAGGCTGCATAACCCATATTGACTCGGTCTAAAAAGGCAACCACATACAAAAGCAAAATAAATGGTAAAATTCTCTTCATTGTTTTCTTCACCGTGCTTTTTTCAATCAGATTAATAGATTGTCCTTGATTCAAATTAATTCCTCCCTATAAATAGCTTGTATTTGAAAGTGCTTACATTTTTACATTTTAGAAAATTCTGTATATTGTATCTAGAGTAAAAACTGTTGGAATTTACGCTATTTTCAAGTTGTTTTTGTTGGTTTTTATCCAATGACGAACTCCATAAATAAGAGCAATCCGATTAGGACTGCCCTTAGTTGTTTATATTTTTAACTCTCCCAATGCCATCAGTGAGTCAAGAATTAGCAAGAGCTGATAGCTTTGGGAAGAATCCCGCAAATCTTTATTGATGAGCGTTTCAATCTTATTGATTCGATACATTAGACCACTCATAGATAAGGAAAGATCATCCATCGTCTGCTGAAGTTTTCCACCATTGGATAAAAAGACATAGAGTGTTTTCAGTAACTCTTTTTGTTTCACATCATTTAATTTATATAGTGGTCCTAATTCTTGTTTTGCAATTTTCTTAATCCCGCTTACATTTTTTGAATTTATTAGGACACCAACTATCCCTAGATCTTTATAACCATTAATTTTTTTATCTGTGGACATCCGTAAGGCAATTAATGCCTCTTCGAAATAATCCAATATACTCTCAATATCCTCGGATTTATCGCTTATCCCGACTTTATATTGATAAGATGAATACGTTGTTTCAATATGTTTCAGGATTTTTTCCATTATAGCGATAATATTTGCTGTTTCGGGTATGAGCATTATAATCTGACCCTCATACTGACCAATTAACGCTTTATATCCTTGGATATCGAGATACTTGGCAATGGTCTCTAATATTTGGTCATGGTGATCAAAGCTATTCTGGGTTGTCTTTCCCTTTTCTTTATAATCAATAGCGGCAATATAAAAAGGGTTCTCAAGGTTAAGGCCCATATGCCGGCCACGCTTGATAATTTCCTCCTTGGAGGAAAATTGACCCTTAAGGATTTGTTCTAAAAAATACCCCTTCATTTTTTCAACTGCTTCAAAACTTGTTTTTTCGTTTAAAAGGTACAATGAGGCGGCATTGGCAACCCTCTCAATAAACATAACATCCGTTTCCGCGCTTTTCCCTAGTTCATTTATATAAAAAAAGGTACAATATCCGATTACTTTTTTTTGGACAATAATAGGGGTAATTAAACGTTCCTGATTTTCTGTCTTTATTCTAGTCGTTTCATTAAATAATGGCAGCAGGTTGTGATTATTTCTATTTTTTCGAATTAAATTCTCTTTTAGGTTGTTATTAAGACTAATATATTGCTCTTCTTCCAGCCCTGAGTAAACAATTTTTTGGAAGCTTAAATCTTCAATAGAAATTGGGATTCTCAATAATTTAAAAGTGCTATCAGCAATATCCTGAAGATTGCTTCCATTCGAAACACTTTCTGTTAATTTCTTATGAAATTTAGATACGGTTTCGATAAAATTCCTCTGCTCTAACAATTGCTCATAAGTATACTCCAGTTCATCAATGATATTACTTTCATGATAGAATTTAAGTTCCTCTTGAATTTCATTTCCCCAATCCTCTTGCAGTCTTGCTTCGAAGCAGCATTCAGCATCTCCCATAGCAATACAGCTAATTTCCTTAACAATGACACTCTTCCTGCAGACAGTTGACATATAACCGCTTGCATATCCTGTCAAGGTATGACATACCGGTGCTTCTGATTGGCCATGGTGCTTGATATGCTCCATTGCTTCAAATGAGTCAATCCATTTTCCTTTGCCAAGGATCGATTTAATGGTTTCTGAATCACTCATTTCGATTATTCTTTCGGACTTCATGTCTCTAAAATGTCCCGTGCTTAAATGAAGAATCGATGCTTGATTAAGAAGGTCATTGATCGATGAACTTGTTTTCATTGCTTCTTCTGCATCACTAACACCTAAATTCCAACCATAACGAAGTAGAAACCCTTTTGCTCTTTTAGTCCCTAGATTCTCTATTAATCCTTTCCTTAGGAGTCCAAAAGCAGCAGAAGTTGAAAGGATTTTTTTATTTCTATCTTCTGTGGAGTTAGGTTTATATGATTGGGCTAAGTTACTCAATATTAATTCCCCCTCTCAATTTAAGGGTTAAAAGGAGTTTACATGGCTTTTCTTTATACTTGGAACGACTTTATTTATTTGTTCGCCAAGATCGATTAATCCATTTGAACTACGAATTTGGCAGCGAATGACATCGCCGTCCTTCAGGTATTTGCCGCTGATTAATTGTCCTTCTTCAAGTAAATCCAACTTTTGTTGATAAGGAATAGCCATGTTTGATAAAAGTTCCAATACTTGCGGAGTTAGATTTAGAGCAACCCCGCCTGCAGTTCCAGTAACAATCAGATCCCCTGGGGATAAATCCATAATTCCCGAGAGCTCTGTAAGGGTTTCTGCCGGTTTGTAAAGCAGTTGATTTGAATTGGCAGATTGCCTTAATTCATCATTCACCCAGAGATTTAACTCAAGATCATGAAGCAATGGCAGCTCTTCCTTGTCAAGCAAATAAAGATAAGGACCTGTTGGACAAAAAGTTCGGTAGCTCTTACCTTTCAACCATTGCCCCTCTGAAAGCTGAACATCCCGCGCAGAAACATCATTAACAATCACGAGCCCGGCGATATACTGATGAAGGTTTTCGTCAGTTATATCTGACGCCTCTGAGATTTCTGTTCCAATTACGAGACCAAGCTCCAATTCATAATCTAGTAGTTTAACATCGCGCGGCCTTATAATTTCGCTAGTGGCGCCGCAAAGGGAACTGTCAGCTTTGCTAAAAATCATATTAAATGGAGCTCGTGCAGCTTCCATTCCCGTCTCAGCACGATGCTCTGAGTAATTGACTCCCTGACAAACGATTCGTGCTGGCTTTGTCACTGGACTCAAAATGGATACTTCATTGAATGAAACAGATTCTGTATGATCTTGTGCCTTGATAGTACGTGCTTCTTCTTTCCCATGCACCAAAAAACCAGCTAAACTTTGGTATGTACCTGATAAAAGGAGGATTTGATCTCCTGATATAACTCCCCATTGCTCTTTTTGTTTATGTTCAAATCTAACAACTTTAATACCCATTTTATCTCCCCCTCATTTTATGAAAATTTATTTTCTTACAATAAAGACTCCTCACATAGCGATATACAAGGAGTCTTCAAACATAATTTGTACTAGTGTTTTTTTATTTTCAACGGTTTTTTTTAAAACTCGCTGAAACTGAACCCATATGTTCGAATTCTGCTGTGAATGTATCCCCATCCTCTATGACTATCGCCTTTGAAAGAGCTCCAGCAAGAATAACTTCACCAGCATATAGAGAGATACCGTAATTACCTAGGGCATTAGCAAGCCAGGCAATGGCTTGAGCAGGATTCCCCATTATAGCCGCACTTACAGCAGAGTCCAAAAATTCATTATTCCTAAATACATTCATGCCAATTTTGGTGAGGTCAAGTCTATCTATCTTAGCAGTTGTTTTGCCGATAACCGCCCCTGCTGAAGAGCCATTGTCTGCTACCGTATCTTCGAACTTAATTTGCCAGTCTCTAATCCGACTGTCAATAATTTCGAGTGCCGGTACAATGTAATCTGTAGCTTCGATGACGTCATTCATTGTTACTCCAGGACCCCTTAAATCTTTTTTTAAGACAAAGGCGATTTCGAATTCAATCTTTGGCTGGATGAACTGATTTAGTCCAATCGTCTCTCCATCCTCATAGATCATGTCATTAAGAAGGTGCCCATAATCAGGCTCGTTCACATTAAACATATCCTGCATTGCTTTACTTGTGAGACCGATTTTTTTCCCAACAATTACTGCACCTTTATCCACTTTATGATGAATTTGGTGCAGCTGAATTTGGTAGGCTTCATCCACAGAAATTTCTTCTGTGGATGAAGTAAAGGGAGCAATCGGCTGTTTCTCACTTTCCGCTTCCATTACTGCTGTAGCAGCTTTTTGAATATCCATTACCATTGCTCCTTTATGTCGATGCTATTAAAGCATGGTTGTGATTTTTTTTAATTCGATGTAACAGTTGATTCCTCTAATAAAGTACGATAGCGTCCGCTATAAAAAAGAAGTGGTTCAGCATCTTCAAGCTTAATAGCAGTCACCTTGCCGATAAAAAGGGTATGATCTCCTTCTACGTGCTCAGCAGATACTTCACAGGCAATTTGGGCGACGGCACCAGCTAATACTGGTTTCCCATCAAGACGATCAAAAATGACTTCCCGTGGCTCTTTTATTTGTCCAGCAAAAATCATTGAAAGTTCCTGTTGATCTGCAGCTAAAATATTGACTGAAAATGTTTGACTTTGTTTTATTTTCTCAAGGATTTTAGCTTTTTCCCCAATCGAGATTACAACTAGCTTTGGACTTAGTGACACGGACATGAAGGCATTTGCAGTCATTCCATGCACATCACCCTCGACATCTGTTGCAATAACGGTTACACCTGTTGCAAATTTCCCCATTGCGGTTCTAAATAATCGATCATCCATTCTTATGACCCCTTTCTGCTTTTCCGAATATGTTATCTTAAGTTATCTATTAATCTCTTATGCTTCGATCGTCGGATTGTTTTCTGGTAGTGTGTCCGTTTGGTCACCCCAGAAGGTAAAACCAACATCCATTTCATCCAAAGTCCACACGATAGGCTCCCAGTCTGGTTCAAAGATTAAATACCCATTGGTGAACAATTCCAAGCGGACTCCGCTGCCTGGATCGACAACGTAAATGTACATAGCTTGCGAAATACCGTGCTTACCAGGACCTTTAAACTTTATCCCATTTTCAGCTAAGATATCTGCCGCCCGAAGAAGATCTTGGGCATTATCAAGCCAGTAAGACAAATGGTGTATTTGATGTGTCGATGGTGAAAATGGATCATGGCTTACTGCGATATCATGCACCAATGGTGTGACACTTAACCAGGCACCAATTAAAGATTCATCTGGAGCTTGAACACATTCCCTCATTTTAAAACCTAGCTTTTCTATTAAATAATCAGAAATGACATTTGCCTTTAATGATGATAGGAGATTAACATGGTCTATTCTTCGTGGTGATACGCCTCGTGCCCATGATTTATACGTCTGATTCTTTAATACCGACCGTTTGGACGGCTCTGCTAATGTTTTTTCCATGTCATAATAAATTTCAAAGCGATGCTCACTTGGTAATTGAAAGCGAAGAGCTCTGCCTTGGCCCGCTTCTACACCAGCTTCAACCCAATTTACTTCTGTCCCTGCTTCCTTTAGCAACTGGGCAAATCCTTCAACATCTTCAGGTCGTTTTGTCCGCCAGGCAATGTGGTCTACATACGACTTCTCACCTGCAGTAATTGAAAGCGTATGATGTTCAAAATCACCCCATGCACGTAGATAATGTGTTCCGTTAACTACCTCTGTTTCTTCAAGACCAATTAGTTCTTTAAAGAACCATAGTGATTTTTCAAGATCTGTTGATACTAAAGCAACGTGCCCTAATTTTGCGATTTCTGGTAAACTCATAGCTTATACCTCCCTATTTTCCTTAAATTTAATAATCCACACGTAATCGCTTACATTCATTTCGATTTGTTACACAAAATAAGTGTTCGGTTCTTGACCGCACAATACTCTTCCATACGTTTCAATTAAACTAGTTGGTGTGATAAACCCATGTAAATGCATGGTTAGGAAATCACGATAGACTCTTTGAATCGGATTTGTTTCGTAAGTAAACATAGATCCCACTCCAGCTACAAGCAGATCAATCGCTTCTTTACATAATTGGTTTACATAACCAAAGTCTGCTTTTATTTTGACAATTTCATTTTTATCCAATACCTGTCCACGCTCGGCATAGGAATCAATTTTATCTACAGCTCGATAAAGATGCATCTCAGCTGAATCAATTTTCAGCTGTGCTTGGGCCACCTGGTGATGGGTTATAGGTGCTTCAGCTTGTTTGTTATAGAAGGTATTTCCTATCCCTGCCTTTGGAAGCCTTTCCATAAATAAATCCATTGCGGCCTTTGCGAGTCCCAACGCAGGTGCTACAATCGACAAGGTTAGCGAAGGTACAAAGGAAGACCTGTATAAGGCCACTTCTTTTAGCGGCTCAATGAGGTACTCGCCTTTACTTGCGAGACGATCTAATGAAACACGGTGATCTGGTACAAACACATTTTTAATATGACAGCTATTACTGCCCGATCCCTTTAAGCCCATTACATACCAGTCGTCAAGGACCTCTAATTCGTCGCGAGGAATAACCATAATGGCCATTTCTACGCCGCCGTTTTCATCGAAGATTGGAAACCCAAAGTAACACCAGTCAGCATGTGGACTTCCTGAAACGAATGGCCATTGTGCTTCCTCGATATAATAGCCGCCATCTACCTTTTTAATGTCACATTTAATTGGTT
This sequence comes from Neobacillus sp. C211, assembly GCF_051842875.1. NCBI lineage: Bacteria > Bacillati > Bacillota > Bacilli > Caryophanales > Bacillaceae > Neobacillus > Neobacillus sp. C211. Next base: position 24,706 of record NZ_JBPXRO010000004.1, on the reverse strand, counting down.
TAAAGTTCCCAGCTAATACTACATCTTCCCCTTTTTTGTAAATTTCGCTTAATGCTTTTTCTCCAAACGTATATGAAATCATATAATCCCTAATATTACTAAGTGCGACAAACCAGCCTGCCGACCCGTTTCCACGAGATATTTCAGTAACAACCTCTGTATAGGTACGCATATCCGTTTGATAACCGCCAAATAGATGTGGACGTAATACTTTTAACGTACCTTCATTTTGCAAATCATCAATAATCGCTTTAGGTAAGGAATTAGTCTTTTCTATTTCTTCCCCATATTCACGTAATTTTGGAATCAGAGATCGGGCCTTTTCTACCAATTCTTTCTTTGTGTCCAACACGCTTTGTTCCATTCGATTACCCCCCGCAATAATAGTGGTAGTTCCTTCTTTCATTAGCCATGGAAATTTTTAGTTAAACACACGTTGGTTTAAATCAATGTCCTGATATTTTTCTCCTACTAACTTAGCTACTCGACGCATATGTTTTTCCATTAATCTTTTGGCCATTTTACTGTCCTTTTCTCGTAGACTATAAAAAATGATCCAATGCTCCGTTTGAGACTGTTTCCGACGTTCATCCGTGAATAATTCTTCCGGGTTTCCTACAAAATTCAGGTAGTCCCAAAGTGTCTTCGCGAGATTAAAGGTATAAGTTAACTTGGAGGCTTCATAAATAGTGCGATGAAAATCAATATTTAAGCTAGAGTATTCATCAGCTGATATCCTGGTATTATCCATTTTTGTTAAGATTTCTTCCAAAAAACAAAATTTTTCTTCGTTCAGATTTAATGCAGCCTGCTCAGTCATTAATGCATCTAAATTGGCACAAACCAATAATCGTTCTAAAACCTCTTCTGGGTCGGGTCTTTTTACGAAGACACCAACTTGTGGAATAATTGTGAGAAACCCTTCCTGTTCAAGCTTTGATAATGCCTTGTGGACGGGTGTCCGGCTCATATTTAGTTTTTCGGTAATCTCATTCACATTTATCGAGGTTTCTGGTTCCCAGATTCCTTCAATAATTAATCTTTTAATATAGCGATAAGCCTTATCAATTTTCATATTATACACCTGCTATTTTCTAGGATTAGTTATCCCTATAATATGTTAATTCGCTAGCGAGTGTCTATTATCCACTTAAGGTATACTAGATTTTGTTTATAGGTAACCATTGAAAAAATCAGATGTTAGTTTGATAAATCTTTCTTTTTGCTCCACTTGTGCCCAATGTCCGCATTGCTTAAAGATATGAAGTTGTGCATTTGGCAAATAGTCCATGACGTAAAGGCTGCTTTGGAGTGGTACAAAACGGTCAGCATGTCCGTGAATAAGTAAAATAGAATGGTCCATTTGTTTAAGTGCTGAAGGCGGGACAAGCATATCAGATAAATGAGATTTCGAAAAATTCTCTTCGTAAGATCTGCGAACTTCCGGCTTTAAAAATAACTCTAATCGTTCTGCAACAATCTTTTCCAGTTCATCTTCTAGGATACTTTTATCATATAAAAACCAACTTAATAAATTTTTAAATGCAACTGGATCTGGGTCCTTGTGAAAGTTTGCTAGTTTTGCAAGTTCTGGGGTTGGTTCTGTTAAACCGCCGCCAGCACCCATCAATACTACTTTATCAAATCGATCCGGTGCATACATGAGCAGGTGAAGGGCAATGACACCACCGAGGGAATTTCCCACTAAATGGGCTTTTTCAACCCCCAAATTATCCATTAATGTTAACACTTGCTTGAGTCTCTCGTTCATCCATTCCACACCATTTTTAGGATAGGTCTCAGGATGATCGGTATTGCCAAAACCGAAAATATCAAGTGCCACTACGTGAAATTTCTCATTAAAATGTGGTAATATGTGCTGCCAGTTTGATTTAGCACTTACCCCTGGTCCGCTTCCATGAAGAAAGATGATTGTTTCAGAGGAGTTGTCACCACCTTCATGGATAAAGGTTTGATAATTTCCTGTTTGAACCTTCTTTGTTTCAACTGCTGTCATATTCGTTACCCTCACTTTGTAAAAATAATTTTAAAGTTGCATTGATTTCCTTCTCTGAAATTCTAGTACGGGGTATCAACTACATTTATAGTGGTTAAATTGGTAATAAAAGCGCTTTCTTTAACTAACTATAATTTTACATTGGTTTATTTAACCTTGTCAATAAATTCTGAATATTTTTTTAAAAGCTAAATAGTTTTATAATCACCGAGGGAATTATTTTAGTATCACCCTTTTATGATTAGAGGTCTTTTAATAACTTCCATTATTTCAGACGCTGGTAAGCCGTTTTCAATCAGTTGAACCATTACTTTCATATATCGATGAATATGGTTAAAATATTTTTTATATCCAGCACACAAATAGTTTAATCCTTGCTCACCATCAAGAGTTTGAAGAAAGCGGTGTTTTGGACACTCTCCGTTGCACGCAAAACGTACTTCACATGTTTTGCAGTAATTCGGAAGAGAGGATTTTTTATTTTCCCCAAATGCTCTTTGTTTGTTAGATTCAATCATTTCAACAAATGTATTGTCGAAAATATTCCCCAGTTGGTATTCAGGATACATAAAATGATCACACGAATACACATCTCCATTGTGTTCAACCATCGCAGCCCTTCCACAAGTTTCTGCAAATATACAAGTTGTTGATGGGAGTCCAAGCCAAGAGGTAAGAGCTTGTTCAAAATTCATTACAAGAATTTTTCCTACATCCTTTCTTACCCACTCTTCAAAAATAGTGATAAGAAAGTCACCATACTTCTCTGCTTCTACCGTCCAAGTGGAAACAGCTTGCTGTGTTTCTTCCTGATTTACGGAAGGTGGTGTGGCATGTCGAAGCCCAATTTTTTTGGCTTCCATATCCGGCATTCGTTCAACAATAGGAATGAATTGAATGAACTCTACTCCTTCCTCTTTAAAGAAATGATAGATTTCAAGAGGATACTTAGAAGAATACTTTGTCACACAGACTAACACATTAAAATTCACCGTATATTTTTTTAATAGACGCAAAGCTTTCTGAACCTTATGGAATGTTGGTTTCCCTCCACGGTCAACTCTATATTCATTATGAATGTATTCCGGACCATCAAGACTAAGGCCTACAAGGAATTTATGTTTTGCCAGAAATTGACACCATTCTTCATTTAAAAGTGTACCATTCGTTTGCAGAGAGTTGGTGATTCTTTTCCCGCTACCATACTTCTTTTGCAATTCAATCACTTTCTTATAAAAATCAAGACCCATTAAGGTGGGTTCCCCCCCCTGCCAAACGAACGGAATTTCATTAACATCTTGCGATTTTATGTATTGCTGAATAAACTCCTCTAACGTTTCATCTGACATCCGAAAACGACTTTTTTCGGAAAAGAAAGCTTCTTTCTCTGTATAAAAACAATAATGGCAATCAAGATTACAAATTGGACCTGATGGTTTGGCTAGAATATAAAATCCTTTTGTTTGTTCATAGGTTTTCTCCATTTTTATTCTCCTTCGTTTCTTAGAATATAAGCCAGTAACCCCATTGGCACTGGCTTATATTTCTTTCTTTATTTACTTAATCGCATTTCATTTTTCTACTTCAATTCATAGACGACTTTTTCAATCTTTCCTGAAAATTCGAACGTTCCTTCATTTTGGTAGGCTGGGCTTACAGAATAGAGTGTATCCTTACCGATATCCAATCCTTCGAAGGCAATTTTATATTGATGTGTTTTGTCAATACTACCTTCTCCGACTTTCTGTCCATTAATATATAGACTTCCAATACCTTTGTTGGCTTCAGTTTTACTAAACTCAAACCGGATTGTTGATTTTCCTACAGGCACATCTTCTTTCGATTCAATTCGATAAACAGCATTTCCCATGTTGTATTCATAAACTAGCTTGTAATTTTTTATATATAACGTATAACCACTCTCATAACCTCCTAAAGCAACGAGGACGCCATCATCGGTTGCGCTGTCACGTTCAATTGGGGCCGTGATGGAATAGGTACGGTTAATAATGAATGGTGAAGCTGACTCTGATAAACGGGACATTCCAGGGTAAAATGTAAAGGTATTTCTTGCACGGATGGAATCCGCAGGGATAGTTAAAAATCCTTCTCCAGCGATATCTGTCATTGGATATACTCCATATTTCCTTGCTTCCTCCTCCCATAACCTCTTCAGTTCATTTACCTTTTCTGGGAATTTTACCGCAAGGTCATTTGTTTCAGAAAAGTCTTCTGCTACATGGTAAAGCTGCCAGATATCCTTTTCATAAGGGTCTCCTTTCTTATGGAGTGTTAACGCTTTCCAACCGTCATGATATATGGCCCGCTGCCCGTTATTTTCAAAATACTGTGTTTTCTTTCCTAATGATTTGGAACTTTTAAATGAATCGGCAAAACTCTTGCCTTGAAGGCCCATTTGCTTTACTCCCTTTATCTCCTTAGGTATATCAATTCCTAATACATCATAAACAGTGGGAGTGATATCACTTACATGTACATACTGATTGCGAATCGCTCCTTTATCTTTAATCACCTTTGGATAATAAACAATCAGCGGTGTATGAATTCCTGCTTCAAAGGTTGTAGCTTTATAGAATTTAAAAGGGGTATTACTTACTTGAGCCCAGCCAGTCGGAGATTCTGCTCCTGCTCGTTCACTTCCTATATCGTCGATATGCTTAACAACATCTTCTAATTTTTCAGGTACATCGTTATATGGGAGTGTATGATTAATCGATCCTGTATTTTTCCCCATGGAGCTGGTACCGTTGTCTGATAAGAAGACAATCATTGTATTTTCCAATTCCCCGACGGCGCGTAATTTCTCAATAAAGCGGCCAATTTGCTCATCGGTATGCGTCAAAAAGCCTGCGTATGTTTCTTGGAAACGGATAAACGCTTTTTTCTCATCATTAGTAAGTTGCTCCCACGGCTTAATTCCTGGGTTAAGTCCAGGTAATTTAGTGTCTTTTGGAATAATCCCTAATTGTTTCTGTTTATTAAACCTTTCTTCCCGGATTTTATCCCAGCCTTTGTCATATACCCCTTTATACATATCGATATATTTCTTTGGAACTTGAACTGGTTGGTGCTGTGCACCAAAAGATAAGTATAGGAAAAATGGTTTTTCTGGATTCACTGAAGATTGGTCGGTTACATATTGATTGGCTCGATCCACTATATCCTCAGAGAAATGATAGTTTTCCTTCTTAGGTACATCAACCGGACTGTTATCCTGTATTAATTCTGGTCTATATTGATCACCAGAGTCCTCAAGAAAACCGTAGAAGCGGTCAAAGCCTTTGCCTAGCGGCCAATTTTCATAAGGGCCAGCAGGAGTTACTTGGTGGGAAGGGGATAAGTGCCATTTCCCTAATGCGTAATTATTGTAGCTATTTTCACTAAGAACTTCAGCAATCGTTCCCGCTTCCGGATAGATTCTGCCACGTTTGTTTTCAAATTCAGGGCCCATATCAAAATTGGCTACTGTTGACATTCCTATATCATGTGGATTCCGTCCTGTAAGTAAAGCTGCACGGGTTGGTGAACACACCGGCGTTACATGCGAATTGTTATAACGAAGTCCGTTTTCCGCTAACCAATCTAAGTTAGGCGTTTTGACTTCGGATCCATAGCTTCCAATATCTGAAAAACCAGAATCGTCTAAGACAATATACACAATATTTGGTTTGGGTGAGTCCTCACCTTCTTTTTGCTGGCTTTTTTGTTTTTGTTCATTTGTTTTCTGCTTTAAAACCTCTGCTTTTACTTCCTGACCAGTAATATTTTTATAGGAACACCCTGAAAGTAGTGCTAATGCAGAAGCTACCGCAGTCAGCTTTTGAAATGGTAACTTATTAAGTACTTTTAAACCTTTATCCAATGTATCTCCTCCTCCTCAAATCTCTCATAGTGACAAATAATAGCGATGCTTTTCAACTAATAACCAAATCTATCATTTAAAAAGCTAAAATGATGAATTTTCTACTCATCATTTTAGCTTTTTCTTTGTCATTGACTTAGAGTAGCTTCAATATCCCTTTTCGGCTTCATTACCGAAATGGCCCAAATGATTGCTAATGCAACTAATCCAATTGCACTAACTGCTAATGGGAATCTACCTATATCTTGATTAAATATATTTTGAATCACTTGAAATCCAAAAGGCCCTAAAATCCCTCCAATACCTTGCCCTGCAACAACTAAACCTACACTAGAAGGAGAACCGACTGGAGTTAACTCAGAAACCCTAGTAAATACTCCTGGAATGCCAATTCCCATTGCAAAACCACCGAATACACTTCCAATTAATATCATTGTTAGAGTTGGAGAGTAGTAACAGATGGCCATTCCAACACCGGTCATTAAAACAGCAAGCGGTAAATACATGGTTGGAAGTTTGTGTTTTATCTTCCCAAAAAGGAAACCAGCTATTAAAGTACCAAAGGTAAAGATGGATATAGCCAAACCAGCTTCTGTGGCATTGCCTAATTTATCCGCTTGGATGACAACTGATATATTTACTACATAACCAAAAATAAGCGCTGAATAAAAGACCTGTCCGAGACTTACCCAATAGATTGCTTTTGGCAATTTAATCTTTACGGCTGCCTGATTACTATCGACTTTAGATACCTGTTTCTTCTCAGGCTCGGGTAGGTAAAGGATAGTAATCGCAAGAATCCAAATAGGGAACAAGTAGGTTAGGAAACCATAATGCCAACCATAAGCATCCGCTAAGATCCCTCCAACTAATTGGAAGAAAATAGCTCCGATACACGCAATTGTTGAGGTACCCAATCCAATCAAGAAATCTCTTTCTCTGCCTTCAAAGAAATCTGTAATTACATCTACTGACAACGGCATGGTAATCCCGACACCTAAACCTAAAATCCCCCTCATTGCAATAATCACCCAGAGATTATCAATAAAGGTTGGAAGGATACCCCCGATGATGAAAAGGCTTAAGCCGACAAACAAGAGTGTTCTCTTCTTGAACATTTTGGAAAGTTTACCATAAAAGAGAGCAGGAACAATTTGTATTAATCCTGGAAAAGTAGCAACTAACATAACAATTGTGGGGTCATATTGTGGAAATGCCTTAATGATGTCAGCCATTATTGACCCTGCTACCCCTGCAGCAACATCTTGGAAAGCCAGAATAACAACCAAAAACTTAAGAAAATTTCTGCTGATGGTCTTTACTGCCATTGTTAAACCTCCCATATCATTTCATAAATGTTTTGAAATAGATAATGAATCCGCTTTCAAAATAAAACAAAAATTTCGAGCAGGTTGTTTTGTTGGCCATCAAAACAACAGAACTAAAATTTTAATTTTACGTTAATTACTTTTTTAATTGTATAAAACGGTAAAAAAAGCGCTTTCTTTTACTAACTGTAATTCTACATACCTAATAAATACTTGTCAATATATTCTAAATATTATTTATTTTTAGAATTAGAGTCGTTATTTCGCGAAAACACTAAAAAATGCCCTGAAAATTTCAGGGCATTTTTTACATATCGTTATCAAGTAAAATTTTACTGATAATCTTTGCTTATCGAGTCTATTTTATATAATCTTTTCAAAAATTAGTAAAAAACTAACCAATCTGCTTAACCCACCAATTACTCCTCTGCCAACAATCGGTATTTTCCACTAAAATAGATTAATGGCTCAGAATCTTCAACTTTAAGATTGGTTACTCTGCCAATAAAAAGTGTGTGATCACCTTCATCATGCTCCGCTGATACTTCGCAAACAATTTGAGCAGTTGCTCTTGGTAAAACAGGTATACCCTCGAGGCGGTCAAACACAATTTCTTGTTGATTTTTCGACTGTCCCGCGAAAATCATTGATAATTCTTGTTGATCTGCCGCAAGTATATTGACTGAAAAGCTTTTACTTTGTTTTATTTTTTCAAGCATTTGTGCTTTTTCAGCAATTGAGATTACGACAAGTTTTGGATTTAGAGAAACAGACATGAATGCATTTGCAGTCATTCCATGGACATTTCCAGCCACTTCCGTTGCGACCACCGTTACCCCTGTTGCAAACTTTCCCATTGCGTTTCGAAATTGACGATCATCCATAATTTCACCTCGCTAATTTTTATTTTTCTTTATTGCCTTTTTTTTCAAACGACGATACATCCGATATCCTTTTCGCACCGCATCGACGATAAAAAATGGGATAGGCGGATGATATTTATATATATATGGTAAATAAATCTTGTAATAAGCTTTTTTTAAATCTTTCCATTTTTTGCAGTACCCTTGTTTATAAAAATCAGAAATATCAACAATATAACCTCTCCCCTCAAACATGACGACATTCTTGCCGTGAACATCATAGGGATTTAATCCAACTGACCTCGCATAATCCAAACCTGAATCAATATCCTTTATGACAGCTTCAGGGATTGGAACTCCCTTTACCACAGCATCAAACAAGGTCATACCGTTAAGCTTTTTTAGGATTAAATAATTTTCACCATAATCATAAAGTGAAGAATAACTTTTATGGTTTCCTAACCTCTGGTAAACATCAATTTCTTTTTTAAGCTCCTCGGGGCTTCTACCATAAACTTTTACCACCCACTCTGGATGAGCATCAAGTGTAAAGACCCCAGCATAATTGCCGCGCCCGATCGTTTTCCATAACGGTGACATATTTTTTACAATGATAGGGTCAAACGGACTGTCAGACGTTAATTGTATTCTTGGTAATAATTCTGTTTCTATTAAATTTATATACTCTGCTTTTTGCATTTGCACACCTTCTAATCTATTAGGCATTCATTTTTTAAATAGGGTCAATCTAAGAAATGATTTTCTCCACACATCTTACCATTATGTAAGATAAAATGTTCAAAAAATTTATTCAAAATTTAATGGAAATTTCTTATAAGCCATTATACACTATTAGTTAACAGTAAAATTTAGTATTCATTTGGAAATCCCCTTTTACCACTCTTGTTGAGTATACGGGTAAAGGGATAAACAGAGAGGGTTGCCATGACTTTTCCCATTTTAAATACGAAAAGACTTAAATTAATTGAATTAACACATCAGCATGTTGATTATCTATACGAGATTTTATCATTAGAAGAAGTGACCCGTTTTTATGGAACAAATCGTTTTACTTTACCTGTCGAAGCTTCAAGATTAATTGATATGTTTCATAAGAACCTGGTTGATAAACGTGGGATCCGCTGGGGTATCAAATTAAAGGAAAATCAAAGGATCATCGGCACTGTTGGTCTTAATGGTTTACATCTAAAAAATAAGCGTGCAGAAATTGGTTATGAGCTTCATCCCGACTATTGGAGGATGGGCTATGGTTCAGAGGCGATTAAAGAAGTGATCCGCTTTAGTTTTAATCAATTGGATTTATTTCGAATTGGAGCTATAGTTTACCCTGAAAATGTGTCATCCATAAATTTACTAATTAAGCTAGGTTTCTCGAAGGAAGGATTACTACGAGGGTATATCAATCAAAATGAGCAATTTCATGATACGTTTGTATTATCATTATTAAAACCAGAATGGAAGAAAAGCCAGGTTTAATATCCTGGCTTTTCTTATTCCTGAAAGTATTCCTTCATTGCTTTAGCGCTTTTTACTTCCGTATTATGATAATACGGATTATTTTCTGAAACATCTTTTGGGTCAAGATTTGTTTTAATAACTAACATTGGCGAAGGAGAGCTTTCAGCGATAATTCTGTCATTTAATTGTTCAAAATCAGGCATATTTTTATTTCCAGGCTGTCTCGGTTCCATAGTAACACCTCCTTAAAATAGCTTGCTGATTTTCGCATCTAATCATTCTAAAATCAGAACTTTTCCATCCTTTTTACGAAAAAAGAAAAAAACTAGGAAGTAAAAACCTCCTAGTTAGTTTTATTCTTCTTCTGAGCCGACTAAGAAATCAGGATTTAACTCCTCGAATTCTTCATCGTCTACGTCCATTCCCCACTCATCGTCATTGTCCTTGCAGCCTTCAGAACTGACGCGAACACAAACCTTAGTCTCGCCAATCACCTCTACAAGGAATTCCCTTTCGACATGGACGATGATTCTGTTACCATTAGGGGAAATGACCGCTTCACAGCAATTAGGCTGCTGCAGCACTCGAGCACTTATTTCATTGTCATCGAGGCAGTCATGGTCACGATACTTTAACTTAATAACATCTGTATATTGGACACGTTCTGTAACAACTTCTGTTTTGGTATTATCATTAAATGAATACCAAACATTGATGTCGTAAGAGCCATGTATCTCTACAGTCTTGCCAACCTTTTTCGCATTGTATTTATGGTTGATGATCCAACAGCCAAGTATACTTGTTGGACTATGCGCCGGGCTAATCGTATGATTGGACTGGGTGAATTTACGTCCTTTCGCTACTACGGCCTTGGTAATTATCTCTCTATAGTCTCCCATTTCGCGCGAACCCTCCTCATTCATTTTCATTTCATCGTATGCATGATATAAGACTAGTGTGATTTTTATTTTGATGAGTACTGGATAAAAGTTTAGTCATAGTTCATTTTATGCGGGATTTAAAGGTGTGTGCCTTCCTGGCCTGTACTTAAAACGAAGGTTAATAAAATGGCAGGAATCAGGGGAATATAAAAGTGGATTAGATTTATTAAAAATAGGCTGTATTAAAGGTTATTATTGATTTTATAACCAAGTTGATTGGAGCGGAAGGCGCGAAGACCTTCGGGAGGCTCCCCGGACCGCCCGTGGAAAGCGCAGCGCCTGGAGCGGAAATCAACAGCCAGGTTTATCAGAGCCCAAAAAATAAAGCCAGGCTTTGTTAAAAGCCTGGCTAGAGTATTAATGATCGTGATCGCAATCGTCGTGACCTTCACAAGCCCCGCCGCCATTTTGCATGCTAGATCCAGTTTCTCCTAACAATACATCGCCGCCCGTTGAAATGATAATTTCATCGGTTACAGTATTCGAAATGGTTGAGGCAATGATTTGTAGCAATTCATTCACTTCTAATTGTGATTGTTTGAAATCCTGAACCACAGGTATTTCATCCAACTCTTGCTCAATTGAAGCAATTTTATCTTCTACCTTTTTTAGTGCTTCTGGTTTTCCATAATGCTGAAGGTTTACAGCCTGCTTTTGCAATCCCTTAATGTCCGCTATTAAGGTATGAACTTTCTTATTTTCATTTAATTGAGCCTCTGCTCGTTTAAAAAAGTCAACTTCTTCTGTTTCTGCAATCATCCGTGCTAAATCAGTTGCACGTGCAACGATATCGTCTTTTGTATATTTCGCCACTTTATTTCACCTCTGCTGGTTCTAGTTCTTCCACCATTTCTCCGTTTAATGACCATGTTTTTGCTTGTGTAATTTTTACTTTTACAATCTTGCCAATCGCTGATTTTGGTGCAGCAAAGTTTACAAGCTTACTCCTAGAGGTATAGCCTGCAAGAACATCAGGATTGTTCTTACTTTCTCCTTCAACAAGAACTTCAAGGATTTGGCCTTCATGTTTTTTCATAGCTTCTAATGAAAGCTCATTCACAAGAGCATTTAAGCGTTGTAAGCGTGCTTTCTTTACTTCCATCGGAACGTTATCCTCCATTTTTGCAGCTGGAGTACCTTCACGCGGAGAATAAATAAATGTATATGCTAATTCATAACCAACTTCACGATAGAGGGACATCGTTTCTTCAAACTGTTCGTCTGTTTCGTTCGGATAACCAACGATAATATCCGTTGTTAAAGCAACATTCGGAATGGCCGCTTTGATTTTTTTAACAAGCTCTAAATATTGTTCTCTTGTATATTTACGAGCCATGATTTTTAACACATCGGTTGAACCTGACTGCACTGGTAAATGGATATGATCCATTAAATTGCCGCCTTTGGCAAGGACCTCAATTAGGCGATCATCAAAGTCACGCGGGTGGCTTGTTGTAAAACGAATCCTTGGAATATCAATTTTTCGCAATTCATCCATCAGTTCACCAAGTCCATAAGTTCCGTCCTCTAAATCTTTCCCATAGGCATTTACGTTTTGACCAAGCAAAGTAACTTCTTGGTAGCCTTGTGCAGCTAGATGACGTACTTCTTGGATAATTTCTTCTGGACGACGGCTTCGTTCCTTTCCACGGGTGAAAGGGACGATGCAATAAGTACAGAATTTATCGCAGCCGTACATGATGTTAACCCATGCTTTAATATTTCCACGGCGTACTTTTGGAAGGTTTTCAATCACGTCGCCTTCTTTTGACCATACTTCAACAACCATTTCTTTTGACATATATGCTTCATGCAATATATTTGGTAAACGATGAATATTATGGGTACCAAAAATCATATCGACCTGATGGTAGGTTTTGAGAATCTTATTAACTACTGATTCCTCCTGAGACATACACCCACAAACACCGATAAGTAAATCAGGCTTTTCCAATTTCAAGGACTTTAAATGGCCCAGTTCACCGAACACTTTATTTTCTGCGTTCTCTCTGATAGCACATGTATTTAAAAGAATGACATTTGCATCCTCCGTGTTGTCGGTTGGTTCATAGCCTAATGCTAAGAAAATCCCAGCCATAACTTCAGTATCATGTTCGTTCATTTGGCAGCCATAAGTACGGATATAAAACTTCCGCCCCTCGCCCATTCCACGAAATTCTTCAGAGATAGAAAAATCATTATGGTACTTTACTTCTTCTTTTCCGCGTTTCTTCGCTTCTGTTAAAGAAGGTGCAGTAATTACTTGTTCAAAGTACTTGCTGTAATCCTTGGCGGATTTTTTGTCCGAAGAATTAACAGACTCGACTTTCTGACCTTCTAAACGTTGTTTTTCATTCATTTGTTCAAATGCCCCTTTCTTTTCATATTACGTAATTTATCTATTAAATTTTTAAGATTTAATCTGTGCAAAAGATGAATGAAGACTCTAGACTTTCTCCGCACATTATTATAGTATAAAGGTTAACTTGCTTGAAAACAATAGAAAATCCCGTGACGTCAAGTCACGGGATTTTCTTACTATCATTAGATAAATTCAGAAACTAATTTATCAAAATAATTTTGGTCAAGATTAAGGTCAGCTTTTGCTAACGGTGCTTCAGAGTAGCCAGTGATCAGTTCTTGATAAGACTTACGCTCAGTATTTTGATAAATAAGTCCTGTAACAAGACCATTATGCTTCATTAATGTCTGCATCGCATCTTCGCGATTTGAAGGGTCATAACCCTCTATATCACTTAGTTTTGTTAGATTTTCTTTAAACCAATCATAGGTGTTCACCTTATTATAGGTAACACAAGGGCTGAAAACATTGATTAAAGAAAATCCTTTGTGTTTTAAACCGGCTTCAATTAAGGCAGTTAAATCTTTTAGATCTGTAGAGAAACTTTGTGCAACAAATGTTGCTCCTACAGTCAACGCCATTTCCATAGGAGAAATTGATTGCTCAATCGACCCCATCGGAGTTGACTTTGTTTTAAAGCCAGTAGCTGAACGTGGAGAAGTTTGACCTTTAGTCAAACCATATATTTGGTTATCCATAACGATATAAGTTATATCAAGATTACGACGAATGGCATGAATCGTATGCCCCATCCCGATCGCATAACCGTCACCGTCACCACCAGAGGCGATAACAGTTAAATCACGATTAGCCATTTTAACACCTTGTGCGATTGGAAGTGAACGACCATGAATCCCATGGAAGCCATATGAATTAATATAACCGGAAATACGTCCTGAACAGCCGATTCCAGAAATTACAGCTAAGTTTTCTGGCTCTAAGCCTACATTTGCTGCCGCACGTTGCATAGCCGCTTGTACGGAGAAGTCGCCACAGCCAGGGCACCAGTTCGGTTTTACATTGTTACGAAAGTCTTTAAAAGTGGCCATTTAGAACAACTCCTTACATTTTGTATATACTTCGTGTGGTAGGAACGGATTACCATCATATTTAAGATGCTTAGTAATTTTTTCAGCATGTCCAACATTCATTTTCATAATATTGGCTAATTGTCCAGTTGCATTGTTTTCCACTACAACAACTTTCTTCGCAGAACGAACAAGCGGAAGAACTTCGTCAGTTGGGAACGGATGGATCAAACGAATATGGGCATGATTTACTTTTAAGCCGTCTTTCTCTAAACGAGTCATTGCTTCTTCAATAACACCACGAGTCGAGTTAAAGCCTACAAATAGTACATCAGCGTCTTCGTGCTTAACATTTTTATATACTGGTGTATTAAAGCGGATATTTTCTACCTTACGGAAACGCTTATCCATTTGCGCAATTCGATTTGGAGCAGATTCCGATGGTTTACCAGTCTCATCATGCTCGACACCTGTTACGTGATGAATACCATTTTTCATACCAGGGATTACACGTGGGGAAGTCCCGTCCTCTGTTACTTCATAGCGTTTAAAATATGCATTGTTTTCGTTAGCAGGTATGTCTTCTGTTACCAATTTTCCACGTCTGATTTCAACCTTGTCATAATTTAATGGTTCAACCGTTTGTTTACCCAAGGATAATTGTAGGTCAGATAAAATAATGACTGGACATTGATATTCTTCTGCTAAATTGAATGCTTCAGCTGTATCATAGAATGCTTCTTCAACAGTGCTTGGAGCCATTACAATTTTCGGGATTTCACCATGTGTTCCATAAATCATCGCCATAAGGTCTGATTGTTCTTGTTTTGTTGGTAATCCTGTTGATGGACCGCCTCGTTGAGTGTCAACAATTACTAGTGGCGTTTCAGTAATACCTGAAAGGCCAATTGCTTCCATTTTTAAAGATAATCCTGGACCTGCTGAAGCAGTTATTGTACGAACACCGCCGTAGTTTGCTCCAATTGCCATTGTACATGCAGCAATTTCATCTTCGGTTTGAATAACTGTACCACCTAGTGCAGGTAGCTTTTTAATCAAATATTCCATTATTTCAGAAGCTGGTGTAATTGGGTAGGCCGCCATAAAACGGCATCCGCCTGCAATAGCTCCAAGAGCAATAGCGTCATTTCCAATCATGAACATCCGTTTTTTGCCATCAGCCTTTTCAAGCTCCATTGTTTGAATGCCAGCTGCAAGATTTTCCTTCATTTTATCAAAGCCAGCTTTGATCGCATCCATATTTTTTGCAACTACTTGGTCGCCTTTTTTACCAAAAATCTCGCGAACTACTACTTCAAACACATGAATATCTAAGTCTAATACAGCAGAAGTTGCACCAATTGCAACCATGTTTTTCATTAGAGAAGTTCCGAGCTCTGTCGCAATTTCAGTAAATGGAACCGCATACAATGAAGCTTCAGTATCTTCCGGCTTCTTTGGATTGAATTTTGCATCAGCAAGGATTACCCCATTACTGTGTAATTCTTTGTAGTTTACATCAATAGTTTCCTGGTCAAATGCTACAAGGATATCTAAGTCATCAGAAATAGAACGAACTTCTGTAGTACTAACTCTGATTTTATTGTTGGTATGACCACCTTTAATACGTGAAGAAAAGTGACGATAACCATACAAGTAATATCCCAGGCGATTCAGTGCAATAGCAAAGATTTCCCCAGTACTTTCAATACCTTCCCCTTGTTGTCCTCCAACTTTCCATGAAAGTTGATTGATCATGACTTACACCCCTTTGGATATGTAAAAATAAGTAGTTTTGATGATCCATTTATTAGTTTAGCACTATTCCGAGTAAATCACTAGAAATTAGCCCATTTTATATAAAAAGACTAATAAAAAGTAGAAAGGTTATGTACTAAACGCTTACAATTCTAGACCTATGAACTAAAAATTGCAACCCTTAAAAGCGAAATAATGTCTAAAATATGAATATTTTTTTATTATTTGAAATATACTTGCTTTCTACAAGATAACAAATAAAAAGACATGATTTATCCGCATTATACGGCGTTTTGCAATATTAATTCAAGCTATGCACATTCATGATTTGAATTTTAATAATTATTAAAGGTTATGGTAGAATAATACTTTAATAAGTCAATATCATTTAATACCAATTAGTGAGAAATAAAACCTAAAAAATACCTGCTTGTAAAACAAGCAGGTAAAGGTAAATGTCCTTTTGTTTGGTCTCCTATAAATAGTCTATCTCTTTCAACGTGGTTCTACAATTAGTTTGATAGCTGTGCGTTCTTCCCCGTCAATTAAAATATCGGTAAACGCAGGGATACAGATTAAATCAACTCCGCTAGGTGCTACAAATCCTCGAGCAATCGCTACTGCCTTTACGGCTTGATTCAATGCACCCGCCCCAATTGCCTGTATTTCCGCTGCACCTCTTTCACGCAGAACCCCGGCAAGCGCACCAGCTACAGAATTAGGATTAGATTTTGCTGAAACTTTTAATATATCCATTTCTAGCTCCTCCTTAGAAAATCCCGATCCCGCATGAGCAGTTTCATGAACAAATCAGGTTATAACATTCCACTGCTACTATATTCATTTGTCAAAAAACATATTCCGGCTTGGACAAAAAAAGAGCAAATGAAATTTGCTCTTAAGAGTAAAACGGATGGTCATCATTTATTAAAATGGGCTGTATCTTTTTTGTTAAGCCTGTTTTACGATCTAATTCAATCATAACTGCACTTAACTGATTTCTTCCTGCGGTTGCCACTTCAAACCGGACTGGCAGGCTGGTTAGGAACCTTTTAAGGACTGCTTCTCTCTCCACCCCTAAAATGCCATCATAGGGCCCTGTCATTCCTACATCAGATAAATATCCTGTGCCTCCCGGTAAAACCCGGTTATCGGCCGTTTGAACATGTGTATGTGTCCCCACAACGGCAGAGACCCTTCCATCTAAATACCAACCCATTGCCTGTTTCTCACTTGTTACTTCAGCATGAAAATCCACAAAAATATATGGGGTTCTTTCCCTGGCTATTTCAACTAATTCGTCAGCTTTCTTAAAAGGACAATCCAATGGAGCCATAAAGGTTCGACCCTGCAGATTAATAACGGCAACTTCTAAATCATTGACTTTAAAAAATGCCATACCTTTCCCTGGTGTTCCTTCTGGAAAATTTGCTGGTCTAACCATATTTTTTGCAGTACCGATAAATTCAAAAATTTCACGATTATCCCATGAGTGGTTACCTAGTGTTACTGCCTGTGCCCCATACCCTAAGAATTCACGATAGATTTTTTCAGTAATCCCCTTGCCTCCTGCTGCATTCTCCCCATTGATAATAGTAAAATGAGGACGATATTTTTCTTTTAATTTTGGCAAATATTCCTTTACCATATCCCGGCCTGGTGAACCGACGACATCACCGATAAAAAGTAGATTCATTTTTGTTCCTTTCGTTAAAAAAATTGTTATTGTATAAATTGTATCACATTCAGACTTTATTTAATCGGATAAGGTGCTGCAAAAAATAAAGCGGTGCATGCGCACCGCTTTATTTTGCGTATTCAACAGCCCGTGTCTCACGAATAACTGTCACTTTAATATGACCTGGATAATCAAGCTCTTCTTCAATGCGCTTACGAATATCGCGTGCTAATCGATGAGCAGCAAGATCATCAACTGAATCCGGTCTAACTATAATACGTACCTCTCGACCTGCTTGAATGGCAAAGGATTTCTCTACACCTTCATAGGATTCCGAAATCTCCTCTAACTTTTCAAGACGGCGAATATAGTTTTCAAGCGTCTCACTACGTGCACCTGGTCTTGCAGCTGATAAGGCATCTGCTGCTGCAACTAAAACGGCTATGATAGATGTTGCCTCTGTATCCCCATGATGGGAAGCAATACTATTGATTACTACCGGATGTTCCTTGTATTTGGTTGCAAGTTCAACACCAATTTCAACATGGCTGCCTTCTACTTCATGGTCGATGGCTTTCCCAATATCATGAAGCAAGCCCGCACGACGTGCCAAAGTTTCATCTTGGCCAAGTTCAGCGGCAAGTAAACCAGACAGTTGCGCAACTTCCATAGAATGCTTTAATACGTTTTGCCCGTAACTAGTACGGAATTTTAAGCGACCAAGAATTTTGATTAGATCTGGATGAAGTCCATGAACACCCACTTCAAAGGTGGTTTGTTCACCCACTTCACGGATATACTCATCTACTTCACGACGTGATTTTTCTACCATTTCCTCAATGCGTGCCGGATGGATACGCCCGTCTTGGACCAATTTCTCCAGTGCTAAGCGAGCCGTTTCGCGACGAATAGGATCAAAACCTGATAGAATGACAGCTTCAGGAGTATCATCAATGATTAAATCAATTCCTGTTAACGTTTCAAGCGTACGAATATTTCTTCCTTCACGGCCAATAATACGGCCCTTCATTTCGTCATTTGGCAGGTTGACGACAGAGACAGTCGTTTCCGCAACATGGTCAGCAGCGCAACGCTGGATTGCTAACGAAAGTATTTCCTTTGCTTTCTTGTCGGCTTCCTCTTTTGCACGATTTTCGCTCTCCTTGATCATTATCGCAGTGTCATGGGTAAGTTCCTGCTCCATTCGATCAATAATGATTGTTTTTGCTTCCTCGCGCGTTAAGCTCGATATTCGTTCGAGTTCAGTTTGTTGTTTTCGTACTAACTCGTCCACTTTGCTTTCCATCTCTTCAATATGCTGTTGTCTTTGGTTTAGAGAATCATCCTTCTTTTCTAAAAGATTTTCACGCTTGTTTAACGTTTCCTCTTTTCGATCTAAATTCTCTTCTCTTTGCAGTAAACGGTTTTCTTGTTTTTGCATTTCATTTCTTCGTTCACGAACCTCACGCTCTGCTTCAGTCCGAAGCTTGTGAATTTCATCCTTTGCTTCTAGCAAAGCTTCCTTTTTCAATGAATCAGCATCACGTTTAGCATCTTCAAGAATCTGCTCTGCAGCATTCTTTGCACCTGCTACTTTTGCATCAGCAATGGATTTATGAACAAAATAGCCAACAACGGCACCGACGATAAGGCCAAGCAAAATGGAGATGATTGTAATTGGTTCCATCGTTACACCTCCTCTTGCTATGAACTTTTGTTACATTTTTTAAGTGTCGGCATGTACATTGTTTAGACTCAACATACAGCAAGCACCAAGGCTTTTTTCGAATTGTAATAATACCAAAAATGTAAAATATACATGTTAATTGTAAAGGTGGGAATATTCATTGTCAAGGCTTAGTCCTATTGGCTTTTTGAAATATTTTGAATAGGACATCATTTATTCATCCTAAATGATAAAATCCATTGGATTTTAACAAATAAAACTTGGTATAAAAATAACATTATGTAAAAAAAGAGCAAAACCATAAATAGCTTTGCTCATCTACATTAGTCTATTAATTCAAATTGTTCATCATCGTCTTTCTCAGTGACAAATTTTTCACCATCTAAACCATAATGTTCACGGATTTTCCCTTGAATTTCGAGGCGAACATCTGGATTTTCCTTCAAGTATAGCTTTGCATTTTCACGGCCTTGACCTAATCTTTCAGAATTATAGGAGTACCATGACCCGCTCTTTTCAACGATATCTAATTCTGCGCCTAGATCAATGATTTCGCCTTCTTTAGAAATTCCTTCACCATACATGATATCTACTTCAGCCGTACGGAAAGGAGGAGCGACTTTATTCTTAACTATTTTTATCTTCGTCTTATTACCTACAATATCATTTCCCTGCTTTAACGCCTCTGCACGACGAACTTCAATACGGACGGTGGAATAGAATTTCAATGCACGTCCACCTGGTGTTGTCTCGGGGTTTCCAAACATAACGCCAATTTTTTCGCGCACTTGGTTAATAAAGATGGCGATGGTCTTCGATTTATTGATGGCTCCAGATAATTTACGTAGGGCTTGCGACATCAAACGAGCCTGTAAGCCCATGTGAGAATCTCCCATTTCGCCTTCAATTTCCGCTTTTGGAACTAATGCTGCTACAGAGTCGACTACAATAATATCAATTGCACCACTTCGTACTAATGCTTCTGCGATTTCAAGCGCTTGTTCACCCGTATCTGGCTGTGATAGCAATAACTCATCAATGTTAACACCTAATTTTTGGGCATACGCTGGGTCAAGGGCATGTTCAGCATCTATAAATGCTGCTTGTCCGCCATTTGCTTGGACTTCAGCAATCGCATGCAAAGCAACCGTAGTTTTACCTGAGCTCTCAGGACCATAAACTTCGATAATACGCCCTCTAGGATATCCACCCACTCCAAGTGCTGCATCAAGTGCTAACGAGCCACTCGGACTCGTTAAAATCCTCGTATCTGTTTTCTCTCCCATTTTCATGACAGAACCTTTACCAAATTGCTTTTCTATTTGCTTTAACGCCATTTCTAAGGCCGCTTTACGATCATTACTCACGAATCTTTTCCTCCCTTATATAAACACAAGCAAATTGCTATAATCTATTAAATTAATTCCTACTAATAATATACCCGCTTTTCGGATATTTGTCGAGTAAATAAACGAACATTCATTCGTTTATTTTCAAAACAAAATCGTTGTAAAAAAAGGAAAATCCCCCACCCTTT
Source organism: Neobacillus sp. C211 (assembly GCF_051842875.1). Lineage (NCBI taxonomy): Bacteria > Bacillati > Bacillota > Bacilli > Caryophanales > Bacillaceae > Neobacillus > Neobacillus sp. C211. The sequence goes on along the minus strand of NZ_JBPXRO010000004.1, from coordinate 4,145 downwards.
TGTATCATTTTGCATTTTTAGTAGTCCGAAAAGGATAATTTCGTCAATTGTCAGACCTTTTTCCCAATTCTTGTTTATCCAAAAAAGTCACAGAACGCTAATTAGCATTCTGTGACTCTTTTAAAATTCGAAGGAGAAAATAGCAGCCAAATTTCACTGCACGGCTCCGGTTCGCTTCCCTTGTTCCGCCAAGGGTAATCTTTTCTACAATTGTCGGCTTTCCCTTAATTGCAATGCCTATATAAATTGTACCAACTGGCTTGCCTTCAAGTTCTTCAGGACCAGCAACACCCGTAAAACTAATCCCAATATCGGTTTTAAATACCTTTGAAGCATTTTCGGCCAGCTCTCTAGCACATTGTTCACTTACCGCACCATGTGTTTTAAGTGTTTCTTCCTGTACATCTAATAGCTGTCGTTTCACTTCATTTGAATAACAAACTATACCACCGTAAAACACTGAACTTGCACCTGAAATTGATGTTAACTCTTGCTGGAATAGTCCTCCTGTTAAACTCTCAGCGGCAGTAATAGTTAAGTTTCTTTCTTTTAAAGATTTCATTACTTCTATCAAAAGCGATGTATTATCATAGCCATATAAAAATGCACCAAGACGCTGTTTTATCGTCTTTTCTAGTTCATCCAGCATAGCCTGTGCTGCATTTTCGTCCACATGTTTGGCTGTCAGTCGTAAAGTAACCTCCCCATCTCCTGCCAGCGGGGCTATCGTTGGATTGCTTTGCGCATCAATTAAATCAATAATTTCTGTTTCCAGAGCTGCTTCTCCAATCCCAAAAAACCTTAACACCCTTGAGACAATTCTCTCGTTAGACTTGTTTCTTGTAGAAAGAGCCTGGGTCCCATACTGGAGAAACATCGGTTCCATTTCCTTTGGCGGGCCAGGCAGCAGCATATACGTATGACCGCCGGATTCTACAACCATGCCAGGCGCCATCCCATGATCATTTGGGAGAATGTGAGATCCTGATAATACGAGTGCCTGCTTTCGGTTATTTTCTGTCATTACACGATTAGTCCGCTTAAAAAAAAGTTCAATCGATGCTAACGCCGTTTCATCGATAACGAGTTCTTTACCAAGCTGACGAGCAATCGTTTCCTTCGTCAAATCATCCTTTGTAGGCCCAAGCCCGCCAGAAAATATTATAATCTCTGCACGCTTTTGGGCTATTTCAATTGCAGACTTTAGCCTGTCAGGATTATCACCGACAACTGTATGAAAATAGACATTAATACCAAGCCCAGCTAATTGCTGAGACAAAAATCTCGCATTCGTATTAACAATTTGACCGAGCAATAACTCCGAACCAACTGCAATAATCTCAGCATTCATAGCAATTCATCTTCCTTTACAACATAATAGAATTAAGTTTACTTTGAATTTTTTAGGACATGACTATTTTTTGCAAAATAATCCCAGCCAGACCAGATAGTAAAAATTAAAGCCACCCATAATGACACTATATCAAAACGGAATGGTATCATTGCAAAAATTATATTATGTAATAAAAGCGATGATATCGCGACAATTTGCGCCCATGTTTTAATTTTGCCGAGCATATTAGCCGCAACAACTTCGCCTTCCCCTGCAAGCAAGAGGCGTAAACCTGTTACTGCAAACTCCCTGCTAATAATAATAATGACTAACCATGAAGGTGCATAAACATCATTCAGTTCAACTAAAACAATAAGTGCAGCCGATACGAGTAATTTGTCAGCTAATGGGTCAAGAAATTTCCCCATATTGGTGACAAGGTTATATTTACGAGCATAATGGCCGTCAACCCAGTCAGTTACAGAGGCTAAAATGAAGATCAATGCACCGACAAAATGGGTAACTGGAAGTACGGTCCCAAGAAGTTGCATGTTGCCCCATTTAAAAGGAGCAAGCATAATAATCAAAAATATTGGAATTAATAATATTCTTGATACCGTTATTCTATTCGGAATATTCATAGTTTTCCTCCGTTTATTTATTAAAAGTGAAAAATAGTCATCTACAGATGACTATTCGTCTTTCAGAACATATTGAATCGTTATGTTCTGAACATTCGCAGTCGCTGGGACTGCATACTCGAGCTTTTGGTCATTCACATAAATTTCAGTGTCAGCAGCATTTCCAACCCTGATCACAGCCATACTTTCTGCTGATAAATCTTCTGTCTGGCTCTCAGTTGTACCTGTTTTTAGAAGCCCTTGAAAAAAGGATTTCCCTTTTCCATTTTTAATACTAACCCAGGTTTGACCTTTAGAAACCAACTTCACAATAAATTTATCTGCATTTTTTAATTCATAGGTTGAATTCCTGCCGCTGCTTTGAACTGCTGTAATTTCTTGTTTAGGTGTTTCTTCTACCGTTGTTTGTTCCTCTTCCTGTACTGTATTATCCTTCTGTTCCTCATTTACTTTCTGATTATCTTTATCATCAGCTTTTACTTTTTCAAGATTCTTCGATGTAACAATTTTAACGGGTTCATTCTGCTTACTAATTGATTCATTGGAATTTCCACCAGCATGATTTGATATAAAGTAATATAAAAGGCTTGCAGCACCAATTACAAAAACACCGATTAATACCTTTGGCAGAATATCAAATATTTTGGAATTACCTTCAGTAATTGTTTTGTGTGTTTTCACTCTAGACAATTGCTGGGGTAAATCATCATTATAGGTAGCAGGAATTTCGCCTTTATAGGTTTCAAAGATTTCATCAGGATTGAGGCTTAAAGCCTCAGCATACTGTTTAATAAATGCACGCACGTAGAAATTTCCAGGCATGCTCGCATAATTACCTTCTTCAATACCAATTAAATAACGCTTTTGAATTTTGGTCATGGATTGGACATCATCCAAGCTAAATCCTTTAGCTAATCGGGCTTCTTTTAGTCGATTCCCTAATTCAGTCAACTGTTAACACCTTCCAATTTATTAGAAATCAAAATCACCAAAATCTGATCCGGAGAACATGTTATGCTGGTCAACGACTTCATATGTAATCTCTTCTTCCGCGTCATTCCTAAGCTCGATAATATAATCAAAATCATCGAGTGTGTATTCTGAGTTTTGTACAAAGACATCAGGGTGCTCGATTACTTTTACTGACGGCAGACGCATGATTTCTCGGACAAGCTGCCAATGACGTTCATTTGCTCGTTTTGTTGATACTATTCCATCAAGAATAAATAGATTATTTTCGTTGTACTCATCTTCAATTAATTGATTGCGGATTGTTTGTTTTAACAGTGTCGATGAAACAAATAACCAACGTTTATTTGCACAAACACTCGCTGCAACTAACGATTCTGTTTTACCTACCCGTGGCATTCCACGAATACCAATCAGTTTATGGCCCTCCTGCTTAAATAATTCTGCCATAAAATCAACTAATAAGCCAAGTTCATTCCTTACAAAGCGGAAGGTTTTTTTATCATCAGCATCTCTTTGAATATATCGGCCATGTCTAACTGCAAGCCTGTCACGCAGTTTTGGTTCCCTAAGTTTAATTAGTTTTATTGTGTCCATAGTATGTAAAATTGACTCTAGTCGTTTAATTTGATCATCGTCTTTTGCTAAAATGAGCAAACCACGTCTTCCTTCATCCACACCATTAATCGTCACAATATTAATAGAAAGCATACCCAATAGGGATGAAATGTCACCCAATAGCCCTGGACGGTTCTTTTGAATCTCATATTCTAAATACCATTCTTTTTTCACGATATAAACCTCCTATAAAGAAGTTTCGACACTTTTCTGCATTTCAGCATCTAACCCCTATAATAAATGATTTTGGATGAAGATGAAAGTAAAAACACAGATATTCGTTTCTTTAATGGAGTTTATAGATTTATACATACAAAAAGAGAGGAGAAACCTCCTCTCAGGCTGTCGAGAAACTTTCGACAGCCTCTTATTTTCTACAATAACTTTTAACCATTCACCGCGTTAATTTATTATAATATTATTAATATATAGGCTTTGCAACATGTCTGTTGATTTGTGCTCCAGGCACTTCGCTTTCCGCGGGCGTGCCGGGGAGCCTCCTCGGCCCCGTACTCCCGCAAGAGTCTGCCTTCCGAGCAAATCAACAGAGCTGTAAAATCAATAATACACTGCTCTTAACACAA